>CAZJOQ010000006.1:28495-41570 GCA_964547625.1 uncultured Nitrospira sp. | reverse complement strand
ACATCAATGTGTTGTCCAGCCATGTCGTGGTGGTATGCGGGTTAACGGGCTCGGGTACCGTTTCAGAAGTCGCGCTCGCGGTGAAGGCGGGTAAGCCAGTCATCCTGGTCGCCGCCTCTCCAGCCGATGTGACGTTCTTCCGCAAACTCGACAAACGACTCGTCAATGTGGCTGGGTCACCGGAAGAAGCTATCGAGCTTATCATGAAGCTCATGGAAGGGCGTTTGCGCCGCGCTCGCCGTGCGGAGGAGGATCGGTACACGTATCTTCCGGTGTGACAACTAAGGAAGGTCTGATTTATTCCCCGTTGGTGATGTGCTATGAGGAATGCAGCACTGAACGGGAGACGTATCCATGCACCAACAGACCTTTGCAGAAATCCCATTCGAGCAATATCGCAAATCCACCCGCCGAGAGCGGTTCCTCGACGAAATGAATCGCGTGGTGCCCTGGGCGGAATTAGTCGCGGTGATCAAGCCGGTTTACCCTAAGGCCGACGGGCCAGGACGTCCGACCGTCGGGGTCGAACGCATGCTACGCCTCCATTGCCTGCAACAGTGGTTCAACCTGTCAGATCCGGCGGTGGAGGAGGCCTTGTACGACTCACGGGCCATGCGGCAGTTCGTGGGGATTGATCTGGGGCGTGAGCCCGTGCCCGATGAGACGACGATCTGTACGTTTCGGCATCTGCTGGAGGCGCATGAGTTGGGAAAACAGCTCTTTATCCGGATCGGGGAGTATTTGACGAAGCAGGGGCTGCAAGTGAGCCGAGGCACCATCGTGGATGCGACCATCATCAGTGCGCCGAGTTCGACGAAGAACCGGACCAAGGAGCGGGATCCCGAGATGCATCAGACGAAGAAGGGGAACCAGTGGTATTTCGGCATGAAGGCGCATATTGGCGTGGACAGCCAGACGAAGCTGATTCATTCCGTAGCGGCCACGGCGGCCAATGTCCATGACAGCCAAGTCTTGCCGAAACTGCTGCATGGAGAGGAAACGCGGGTGTGGGGCGATGCCGCCTATAGTGGACAACGCGAGGTGATCCGGCAGCACGCGCCCAAGGCCAAGAGTTTCGTGCAGACCAAAGCACACCGGCATCGACCACTGAGTGAAGCGGAGCGGGGTCGGAACCGCACGAAGTCAAAGGTCCGGGCGAAGGTCGAACATGCGTTCTTGGTCATCAAGCGGATTTTCGGCTGGGCCAAAGTCCGGTACCGGGGGCTGGCAAAGAATACCCACTGGCTCCAGATCAGCTGCGGGTTAGCAAATCTCTATGTGTCACGACGGCGCCTGTTGGCGGGAACGTAGTGGATGGGGGGCCGGAGGCGGGCCGTGGGCCATCGCACGATGGGTGCGCTTCACAAACAGGCTCTCGCAACAGCGGCTACCCACTGGTGGTCAGTCCAGGAACAGCTGGCCGAGTGAAAACGTGAATTAATCAGACCTTCCCTAAGCCAATCGCGCCCGGTTCCTGCCTACCGGGGTTGCCCATAAATAACAGCGAGCACCACATCTGAACGGCTCTCGTAGTAGGATGTAAGAACCGTCTTGCCTAGACGACGATAGAGAAGGAGGAAGTACCCATGGCAACGCATCGACGTCTGACACTCCTTATGGTCAATTTGGCAATCTGCGTAACCCTGGTCGCGTGGCCTTCACATAGTGCTTTAAGCGCATCGAACAACGCGAAGGCCTACTTCGCGGGGGGCTGTTTCTGGTGCATGGAAGAGGCATTCGAACAGGTGGAGGGCGTGTTGTCCGTGGCCTCCGGTTACATGGGGGGAACCATCGCCAATCCGACCTATGAGCAGGTGTCGGCTGGACGCACAGGCCATGCTGAAGCCATCGAAGTGCTCTATGACCCAGCCAAGGTCAGCTATCAACAGCTCTTGGAGGCCTTTTGGCGAAACATCGACCCTCTCGCTCCAAACGCCCAGTTCTGTGATTATGGGAGTCAATACCGGTCAGCCGTATTCTATACCACGGAGGAAGAACAGCGACTCGCAGCAGCCTCAAAAAGCGCCATCGAACAGGCGAAGCAATTTCCTGCACCGATCGTGACTGAGGTGGTCCCGGCGTCCAGCTTCTATCAGGCGGAAGATTATCACCAAGATTATTACAAGAAGAACCCACTTCGTTATAAGTACTACAAGCACAGCTGTGGCCGGGCAAAGCGGCTAGAAGCGTTATGGGGGAAGTCGTAGAAGCGATAGCCAGGTATCGTACCGGTCAGCGAGGCGTTGACGGAGGTCCCCGGCATTACCGGTGTTCGGGGTGAAGGCCGTGATAGTTGGCGCACTGACGGCACCCGTGTTGCGCGTGATGGGGAGCAGACTATATCTCCACTTTCATTGCCCGCTTTATTACCGATCCCCTAGATATGCAGACATAATCACAATAGCCCAGATGAGATTCCAAATTATGCCAGCTGCGTAATAGGGCTGCCAATCGCATCAAGCTTCGATGGAGAAGCTTCCATCGTAAAGCCGCAATTGAGGCGGAATGATCCTAAGGCCTGACTTTCATGATGAGGTTCCTCAACCGTTCGCGCTGGGCTAGGCGAATGCTGGTGAACTCCAGGCCGAATTGCTTGCCATCGATCCATCGAACAATAGCCTGGTCGATCCGCAAGGGCCACTTAAAATCCGAAAGGAACAGCGACAGCTTCAACTCCATCCCGAGCTTGACTTCGACCCATGACTCGACCCTGCAGACGTATCGTCGATACATCCAGGACGGTCGCTTCACCCTCAAAATTATCATCGCCAAAGAAAAACATGCGGCAAGCATGGACAATTCGTCTGCCCCGTCGGTCTTGTAGGTCTGCTGTATTGATCTGAGGATCAAGAGGGCGCTTGCTCGATGGCCTCGGTGTCATCCTTCTGGTCCTTTCTCGGGAAGCACAAAGCAGCCGAACGCGAACCGCTAATCAGCCGTAACACGAAACCATTCAACGTAAGGTCGCATGTGTATAGTCTAAACGATGAGATAATCCACAAATAGAAAACTGCGCATTTGCACGGCACAGGCGTGAGTCCTTGTCTATAAGGAATCTGGAATGTGACGTCTGGCTTGACGAAGGCCGAGCTCTCTGCGACAAAGGAGCCTCGCAAGGAGGAACGCATCGTGACACGAACGGTCAGTCGACGGATGGCGGATCTCGGACAGTCGGAAATAAGGGCAATGACACAGGCCTGCATGAATCTGAAGGGTCTCAATATGGCGCAAGGGGTGTGTGATACACCGGTTCCACCAATCGTCCTTGAAGCCGCCGAGAAGGCGATCAGAGACGGGTACAACGTCTACACACGTTTCGATGGGTTGCCGGAATTACGACAGGCTATTGCCGATAAGCTCGCGCACTATAACGAGATTCACGCTGATCCTGAATCGGAGGTGACGGTCAGCGCTGGAGCGACGGGTGCCTTTCACTGTGCCTGTGCCGCTTTGCTCAATCCGGGCGATGAAGTCATTCTGTTTGAGCCGTATTATCAATACCATATCAGCGCTCTTGCCGCTGTTGAGGCGATTTCCGTGGGTGTTCATATGCAGCCACCGGCCTGGACCTATTCTCTGGATCAGCTTGAACAGGTCGTGACCAAGAAGACCAAGGCGATCATCGTCAATTCGCCGGGTAATCCCTCCGGCAAGGTGTTGAGCCGACTGGAGTTAGAGGCGCTCGCCGACTTCGCCTGTCGGCACGATCTGTTCGTCTTTACGGATGAGATTTACGAATACTTTCTCTACGACGGGCGGACCCATGTGAGCATCGCGACGTTACCGGACATGGCTGAGCGCACGATCACCATCGGCGGATATTCTAAGACGTTTAGTGTGACGGGATGGCGGATCGGGTACAGTGTGGCAGCCAAGCCATGGGCAGGCGCGATTGGCGCGATGAACGATCTCCTCTATGTCTGTGCTCCAGGGCCGCTTCAAATCGGGGTGGCTCGTGGCATCAGGCAACTTCCCGACAGTTTCTACGCGAACTTGGCTCGCGACTATCAAGACAAGCGTAACCGGTTCTGCAGCGCGCTAGCCAAAGCGGGGCTGACTCCGTCCATCCCCCAAGGAGCCTATTACGTGTTGGCCGACGTTTCTCAACTTCCAGGCCACACAGGGAAAGCTCGTGCCATGTACCTCCTGGAAAGAGTCGGTGTCGCGGGTGTGCCGGGAGAAGCGTTTTTCTCCGGCAAAGCCGGAGCCAACTTCATTCGCTTCAGCTACGCAAAAACAGACTCGGATCTTGATGAAGCTTGTCGACGATTCACCCAGGGCAATTTCTAGCCACCAACCAATCACGCCTGGCACGTACTTGCCATGAGAAAACACCCGTGGTATGAAGTTCGACCATGAATGTGGGTCGTATGTCCATGCTTGCGGTTGCTGTGGTGCTAACGATCGCGGGATGTGGCCACCAGACACAGGGGCGGTTCTCTATCCCGTCCAACATTCCTACCGGTGATCGTTCCATTCTGGCGGGAGAATGGGAATATGAAGACGGTGGCGTAGCTGTGTTACGGCTTGATGCCCAGGGTAACGGAATCTATGCCTACAAAGATGGGCGATTCGAAACGCGCCAGTTCGACGGCACCACGTGGGTCGGCAAATGGTATCAAAAAGAAAATGATCGGGAAGGCGGTTTCCTCGTACAGCTCTCTTCCGACTCTGCTGAAGGTGAAGGCAGATGGTGGTATGACCGCATCGGTGCCAATGCCACACCATCCGAGAAGGGCGGCACATTCCATTTGAGTAGGAAAACATCCATCACCAGCCTTCGCGACACTCCTCCCCCACCTTGACCCAATGTTGTCAGCCACTACTCCCCACTGTCCATCCCCACCTGTGTTAGGAGTGTGAGTCTTTGCCTCAGAGGTTCGGGACATCGCGCACTGATGGCAATCGTCCCCTGATAGCGAGGCTTGGTTTGGTTGAAGGCTAGAGCATGTCCACTCCCATCGCAGACACCACCACCACTTTCTTCAATGAGGAGCGCTCCGGCCGCGACATCCCACTCATTTTCCGGTTCGAGTGTCGCGAGCCCCTGGATGCGTCCGCTGGCAGTAAGGGCAAGTGCCCACGCGATCGAACGCATCGGACGGCTACCCACCATCCCATCAACCAACGAAAAGCGACCTATTTGTTGTTCCCATGGGCTCATGGCGATGATCGGCTGCTGATCACCGTGGATCGCGGGTGGCGTGACCGGTTTAGTATTGAGGTAGAGGCCGCCGCCTCGGATTGCCGTATACAGCTCATCCACCGAAGGGTTGAAAACGGCGGCCACAATGGCACGGCCATGCTCAATGAGTGCCACGGAAATACAAAACTCCGGCTCACCATTGATGAACGCTTTTGTCCCATCGATCGGGTCTACCACCCAGACTCGCGCCCTCTGAAGTCGGACGAGGTCATCCGGCGATTCTTCTGATAACCATCCATCCTCAGGAAAAGCTAATTGGAGCTGTGCTTGGAGAATCTGATTCACGGCTAGATCGGCGGAGGTGACCGGGGAATGATCAGCCTTTTGAACCGTTTCGAAACCAGCAGCAGCGATTCGTAAGGCCTCTTTGCCGGCCGCCCGAATCGCCGCGGTAAGGATATTGAGTTCATACTGCCATGCCATAAAGGAAGAGTAACAAGCCTGGAGGGAGAAGAAAAGGAATGATCGTCTCGCGAACTTGACCTGGATTACGAATCTGCGTACAAGCACCATACCATGAAACTGATGCAGAAACGCTCAAGGAAGAAGGGCCTATCGCCCGGCACGCTTATCCACATCGGTGAGAAGCGAACAGAGGCTGTCACGGTTACCCTGTTCAACTACTCCAGCACCCACTGTGATGAACAGCCCATCCGCGATGTGAACGAGCTTCGTCCGCCGTCCGACGAAACGGTGAGCTGGGTGGATGTCGATGGAGTGCATAAGACCGATGTATTGGAAGCATTCGGAAAGCACTTCGGTCTCCACCCGCTACTGCTGGAAGACATTGCCAATACTGATCAACGGCCCAAGCTCGACGATTACGACACCTATTTATTTCTCGTCATGAAGGTGCTTACGGCTTCAAACCAAGAGGACATCCTGGTCGAACAGATCAGTTTCGTCCTGGGGCGAAATTATGTCCTCTCGTTTCAGGAGAACGGAACCGACGTCTTCCAGTCCGTCCGGGATCGACTTCGAGTTGGGAAAGGACGTCTTCGACAAAACGGATCAGACTATCTCGTGTATGCCCTCATTGATGCCGTCGTGGATCAATATTTCGAGGTGCTTGAAATGCTCGGCGAGCGGATTGAAGCGATGCAAGAGCGCCTGATGGCCGATCCCAGGCCGGAGACGCTCAAGGACATTCACGCTCTGAAACGGCAGCTCCTGTTCGTGCGTCGAGCTGTGTGGCCCTTGCGAGAGGCGATCAACAACCTATCGCGGTCGGAATGCCCCTTTTTACATGAGCCGACCAAGGTCTTCTTCCGGGACGTCTATGATCATGTGGTGCAGATCGTGGACACCATCGAGACGTTGAGGGAAATGGTCTCGGCGAGTCTCGACATTTATCTCTCCAGCGTGAGCTATCGGCTGAACTCCGTCATGCGAGTGCTGACAGTGATCACCACGATTTTCATGCCACTGAGTTTTATTGCCGGTATCTATGGAATGAATTTCGAATATATGCCTGAGCTGAAATGGCCGTGGGGGTACCCCATGGCCGTCGGGGTCATGGGACTCGTGGCGGCTACCATGCTCCTGGGATTTCGCTGGAAAAAATGGCTGTAGGCAAGTATTCATGACCCCACTTCTTGGATGCCCGCCGTGTTTGAGAGATGAACCGTTTCCAGGCCTCTGTTCGACTAAGAGCGATCGGTAAAGAGCCAAGGAGCTTCGCCCTTCCGACGAGTCTCATAGGCGGTGATCGCGCTCTCATGCTGGAGAGTGAGGCCGATTGCATCAAGCCCTCGATACAGACAATCTTTACGAAATGGATCAATCTCGAACCGATACGTGATTTCCTTGGGCGTGGTTACTGTCTGACGATCCAGGTCTATGGTGAGCTGATATCCCTCGGTGTCGACTGTCTCATTCAGGAGCGCGAGCACTTCAGCCGCTTTCAATACCACGGGGAGGATCCCATTCTGAAAGCAATTGTTATAAAAAATGTCGGCAAAACTTGGAGCGATCAGACAGCGGAATCCCTGATCTAACAGAGCCCATGGTGCATGTTCACGGGACGAGCCGCAGCCGAAGTTGTCACGAGTCAAGAGGATCGTTGCCCCCTGATACCGAGGCTGGTTTAAGAAGAACGATGGATCGGGAGAACCGTCTGCTTGTTTCCGCCAATCAAAGAATAGGCCTTCGCGCAGACCTGTGCGCTTGATGGTCTTGAGAAACTGTTTAGGAATCACTTGATCGGTGTCGACGTTGACACGATCCAATGGGGCGACAAGACCGGTCAGTATCGTGAAAGGTTGCATGTTGTGTATCCCCTTTGTATCGAGAGGCGAATCTGCACTATAGGATCCTGAAGTTTCACGACCAATGTCTGATATCGACAAAGTGGCCTTCAATCGCCGCAGCGACCGCCATGGCCGGTGATACCAAATGAGTTCGGCCCCCTGCCCCTTGTCGGCCTTCGAAATTGCGATTGCTTGTAGAGGCACAGCGCTCGCCAGGCTTAAGCACATCGGCGTTCATCGCCAGACACATGCTGCATCCTGCTTCCCGCCACTCAAACCCCGCTTCACGAAACACGTGATCGAGACCTTCGGCCTCAGCCTGCTGTTTGATGAGCCCGGAGCCTGGCACCACCATGGCTTGCACGGTCTTCGCGACCTTCTTCCCCTTTGCAAAGCTGGCGGCAAGACGGAGGTCCTCGATTCGAGAATTGGTGCAGGAGCCGATGAACACTCTATCTATTTTAATATCGATGATGGGCATGTTAGGGGTAAGTCCCATGTAGGACAAAGCCCGTTCGGTGGCGCTCTTGGACTTGTCGTCGACCATCGTCCGTGGATCTGGCACATGTTCATCTACACCGCTCACCATACCCGGACTCGTTCCCCAGCTGACCTGCGGGGCAATGCGTTCGGCTTGTAGAGTGACGGTTGCATCATACGTGGCATCAAGATCTGTCTTGAAGTCGCGCCATGCCTGGACGGCCTGTTCAAATTGATCTCCCTTTGGAGCGAGCGGACGCCCTTTGATATAAGCAATCGTCTTGTCATCGGGCGCGACCATGCCAGCACGAGCTCCGCCCTCGATTGACATGTTGCAGAGGGTCATGCGGCCTTCCATGCTCAGCGAGCGAATCGCAGCACCGGTATACTCAATCACATAGCCGGTTCCACCTGCCGTCCCGATCTTTCCTATGATCGCCAAGATAATGTCCTTGGCTGAACAACGGTCTGAAAGCACCCCATCGACACGGATCTCCATTGTCTGTGGTCGCTTTTGCACCAAACACTGTGTGGCCAATACATGTTCCACTTCACTGGTCCCGATTCCGAATGCCAAGGCGCCAAACGCTCCATGGGTCGATGTGTGCGAATCACCGCACACAATCGTGGTACCGGGCAGGGTAAATCCCTGTTCGGGGCCGATGACGTGAACGATGCCCTGGCGGATGTCGCTCATGTTGAACAGAGGAATATGAAAATGGTTGCAGTTATCTTCAAGGGTTTGAATCTGAAGAGCGCTGACTTGATCCATAATTCCTAGACGGCGGTCTGTGGTAGGAACATTGTGATCCGGCACAGCGAGTGTAGCTGTCGGTCGCCGCGGGTGCCGGCGAGCGAGCCGCAACCCTTCAAACGCTTGCGGGGAAGTCACTTCATGTACTAACTGGCGATCGATATAAAGCAACGTCGTCCCATCGGATTCAGCACGCACGACGTGCGAGTCCCAAATCTTATCAAACAATGTTTTGGCGGCCATCACAACTCCTGCGGGTTTTGGTAAGAAGGAGGATACATTATACAGAGAAGGACCCTGCGGTTGACAAGGCGTCTGTGAGCCTTGTCCCGTCTTGCAAGACGTGCTACCACAACGAGCATGAATCCCACACAGTGGAACCAATCCCATATCATACAGTGGAGTCAGCGACTGCTGGACAGCTATTGCCAGTGGACAGGGCTAGAACTGATCGAGCGAACAGGTGAGAGTACACAGCAAACGCGGGTGCTGTTCGAAGCCTCCTTTGTCGTCGTCTCGCATGGGGTAGAGCCTGATCCGATCTTGAATTACGGGAACCAACGGGCGTTAGATCTGTGGGAGCTCTCCTGGGATCAATTCATCAAGACGCCATCGCGACTCACGGCGGAACCAGATGACCGTCCAGAGCGAGGACGTATGTTGGAGCAGGCGAGGGTGAATGGCTACTTTGATGGATATCGGGGGATCAGAATCTCCTCGACGGGCCGACGTTTTCTCGTTGAGCAGGCATTGATTTGGAGCGTTATTGATTTAACCGGAAGACCGATCGGTCAGGCAGCGACTTTCTCACATTGGTCGATGGTAGAGTAAGCTAAAAGGGAAAATACACTTCGACTCCTCCATACCCGCCACTATGGAAAGAGGTGCTATTCTGGTACCCGCCTTTGACCAGAAAGAAAACCGTACTGATCGGCACCTCCAAGATTGGTCCTGTCTGTACCGCACGAAATTCTCCATTCCCCATTCCGGCTATATCCCACCCAGCGTAGAGGGGACAGCAACCTTGATCGGACTTGTAGGTCAGCAATTTCCCGCGGAGACGGCCCCAGAAAAAATTGTCAAGATCAGCATAGGATCCAATTGCATGGAGGCTGCCTTTCTCATGCCAGTACAGCGCTTCAAGTTGGCCGAAGACTCCGACTTGATGGTCGATCCTCGAGCTTGTATTCAGCCGATCTTCCTCGATTCGGCGCAGTTGCGGACCCGCAAGTGCCATGAAGGTCCACCTACCGAGTGATTGTGAAATTCCAAGAGATGGGACGACAAACTGCACATTGGCATCCAACAGTTGCCCATTGCTTTTGAAGCTATATCCAAGACCAGCTGTCATCGCCTGCGCAAAAATGGCTGTCCCACCTGACATTAGCAAGATCGGCGTCCGCACGCCCAAATACCCAAAATATTGACTCTTATTGTCAATCTGATATCCGGTGAACACATCGCCTGCCTGTGTACGGACTGGTAAGAGCGTCAAGGCAAGTGTTGCCAGTAGGAATGACATATACCGCGCCATCGGTTTCCCCTTTCTAGAACGGAGTCAACGCGAAACCAAATCGCTGTGTCGCGGCCTGATGCACGATACCAGGTCCCAATGGGCGTCGCGTTGAGCCTGTCGAACTTGATATAGAATAGTGCACACCACAGATAATCAGGAGCAAAATCAGAAAATAGGACGCCTGATCCGTTGCTCACGAGTTACACGATCGGTCTTCTTGCCAGATGACCCATCGGACTGAGTCGAGATAGTGGTCGATGAATCAAGCGGAGCAAAAAGTATCGCAGGATGGAGGGCGATTCGGGGACACGATATGACTTACGACTGTCTCCAGTGCTTCTGGTGTAATTCTCTCCAGTGCTGTTCGCCTTGTTCGATAGTATCGACCCGGAAGCGAACGTAGCTCGTGCGGAAGCGGTGCATGATCGATACAGGACTGACCTTAAGGGTGATACGAGGCAGTTCCAATAGAGCTCCGACTAACGACCCTTTCGGAACTGAAGGAAAGAGGACACTCACGCCTGTGAAGGACATATCTTCCAACTTGCCAGACAGCAAGGACGTCGAAGTGTTTAACCGACAAGAGGTCTCGTGAGGAACTCGTAGTATCCGGCGCCGTTCCCAGTTGAAGGACCTCCACGGAGCGGTAAGAGCAAACAGCAGTGATCGTAGACTGCTCGCTATACCAGGTTGGAATTGATCAATCTCTTCCCAGGATGCAGGATCACCAAAGATCTTATCAATAAGCACCTCGCTCGTGGCCTCATCAAGTTCTTCGAACTGAACCCCGGCTCCCACGTCACCGGATGGTAACCGTTCCTGTCTAGTGATTCGGCCAGGTAATCGTACGATCGTGCCTTGAGAGGACGTCAAAAGAAGGGTCACGATGTCCCGCGAAGTGAATACGGGGCGTTCGAGTGACAATGCGGCGCCGTGTTCATTAATGTTGAGAATGCGCGCGGCGACGGAACTGTCATCTAGAAACAACTCGCTCACAAAATCTCGATTCAGTCGGAATGCCTGTCGGCCCTGCGTCTGTTCGCTGGCGACGAACATGGCGATCGTCAACAGCAAGAGATTGACGGATCCCCAAAAAAGACTGACTGGGAGACCTGGATCTCCCGTGCCCTGGCGAAAGTTCTGAATTCCCAATGCCAACCCTACGACCAACAATCCGAACGTCAATAAGTGCGGCCAGGCCAAAGCTAATTCAGCGGAGGTGTTTCTTCCAATCCGTTGCCCTTTGGGTGTCACCTCGAAGACGCGCTCTTTCCGGGGTGTGATAAGGGCCTTCAGCGCGACCCAGGTGAGTGCAAAGCACATGGCGATTTCATAGATGTCTGACCAGAATGGATTGCGGGAGCCTCGGCTTACCGGACGCATGACTAGTGCTGACGCGATGTAGAACGAAAAGAAATGAAGGCCAAGCAGTACGACATCGGCATGAATTGGTGGTGTCTGGAATAAGAGACTAGAAAGCGGAGCGACCAGACAAATAAGGCGAGGAAGACCGAAAAAGAAGTAGAAGATCGACCCGAAATAGTCCAGTCGCTGTGACAAGGTCAGACCACGTTTGGTAAGGGGGTTGTCACGAAGGAGGACCTGAATGCAACCCATGGCCCACCGCTTTCGCTGCTTGAGGTAACCCTCAAACGTTTCCGGCATTAGACCAGCCGACAGCACGCGATTGAGATAGCAGGATATATACCCCTTCGCATGTAGGTTCATGCTCGTGTGGATATCTTCGGTGATCGTCTGAGTTTGGAAGCCACCAATCTCCTCAAGGGGTTGTCGTCGGAAGAGACCACCGCTGCCGGCGAAGAAGGCGCTGTTATGCGCGTCCCGCCCGGCTTGTAAGGAGCGAAAAAACAATGCCTGCTCGTTTTTGACGAGGTCACCTACGCGCAGATTTCGTTGAAAAACGTCGGGATTGTAGAAGTGATGGGGAGTCTGAACGATGGCTACTTTTGCGTCATCAAAGAATCCGACGGTCTCCTTCAGAAATGTACGAGCAGGGATATGGTCAACATCGAACACGGCGATAAGGTCGCCGTCGGTCAAGCGAAGAGCATGGTTGAGGTTTCCCGCCTTGGCATGGCGGGGATGATCCGGGCGTCTGATATAGCCGCATCCCAGTGCGGACGCCATCTTTTTGGCCTCAAGGCGACGGCCATCATCGAGAACGTACACATTGAATCGATCTCGGGGATATTCCAGTGATAGACAGCCCATCAACGTCTGCCGCAAGAGTGACAGCGGTTCATCCACGACTGTGACCATGATGTCGACGGTCGGGTAATTCGTGATCGGTGCCGGTTGACGGTCGGTCGGTGACCAGGATTGATAGGTAAAGAAGCAAAATTGACAGAGTCCGTACAGTTCGGCGAGATAGACGATCCATCCGACCATAAGGCTGCTCACGTCGTCGGTGGGTATTGTGTAGAGTGCTCGCCAGACCATGTAGCGGACATATAAGAGGAGACTTAGGCTCAGGACCCACCGACGCCCTTGGTCTTTCTTGAGCAGCAGCCCTATGGCCAAGAGCGCTAGAGCAGAAATTCCTGCAGCGATAGGAGCGTCGAAAAAGTTGCCTATCAGCGTCATGTTGAATGTGTTCCGGAGGAAAACTTCCTCGCCATCGTCTTGATGGGTGTCACCCTATTACGGGACCGCTGGCTGGCATAGCCCTACGAATGTGGAGCAGCCTTTCGAGGGAGGCGGACAAACATATTGATCAAATTGAGAGTTCGTTTCTCTAGGCAGAATGAGGCGGTTCGCTAAAAAAGAGGGGGGTCAAGTCCAAAGCTCAAGTGGAACGTGGTTGGCGATGCCTTGGAGCAGGTCTTGTGTCGAAACGATGCCGACTAGAC
>CAZJOQ010000006.1:0-28395 GCA_964547625.1 uncultured Nitrospira sp. | reverse complement strand
ACGTGGTTGGCGATGCCTTGGAGCAGGTCTTGTGTCGAAACGATGCCGACTAGACGGCGGGCATTGTCCAAAATTGGAAGTGCATGAATTTGTTCATCGAGCATGACACGCGCAACTTCTCGAATCTCCGTCATGGGAGTTGAGGAGATAACTCTGGAGGTCATGATCTCGGCTAATCGTCTTAGAGAAGCTTGACTGCTATCACCAGCGGTGACCAGCTCAGGCACGTGCCGCAGTAGATCACGATGAGATACCATTCCCACCAGAGTGCCATGCAGGGAAGTGATGGGGATATGATGGAAACCCTTGTGAGACATCAGCATCCAGGCGTCGAGCAACGTACCGTCTGAGGGAAGAGATAGGACCGGGGCTTTCATTAAATCCCGCGCAAGCACCGCTGGTCTTGGAGGTGGTTGCTGGGCACTCTGTTGTTGATAAGCGGTCTGCGCACTCAAGGCCGAATGATCCAATGAAGGAGAATGTTGGCCGCGACGTTCACTCTCCGCAACAGGCTCAACCAGACTCGGCCGCGAGCCCGATGGTCTTACGGGATAGGTCCCTGTGATTCCATTGACTGCAAGAAAGATAGGCATCCGGTAACCCCTCACCGACCGTATCGGAACTTTTGGGGAATACTTAAGCCAGCTCTGACGGGAATGATCGGCTTGAAAACAATAGTAAGGAGAGGTGAGGGGTTGTACTGCAAGAACAGGAGCCACTGCATCTCATGCCAGACACTGACATCTCAGATGCATTATGGGCTCGTATCGAGCGGAGCATGTAGCCGAAATACAATCTGGATCAGGATGAGGCAACTCCTCAAGCCCAAGCCGATCCTACGTGGTTGCTTCCATTTTAACGCCTGTGATATAAGAACCGCCGTATCAGATGTCGGATCGTGTCGAAGGTTACGGGTCTCATACGTAAAGACCAAAGGTAAACAGTACAAGAAAGCCTGCACGTCCTCCAGACCTTGTCGACACATATCCAAACCTCTATTCGTCTCTTCTTTTCTTGCAAGGGGGGTAGTCATGGGCAAGTCAATATTGGCAATTATCCTCGGCCTTGGACTGCTGTTGGCTGGGGCTTCAGGTTCGTATGCGCTGCAAGCAGGTGGTGTTGAAATCGGCGATCTAGAATCCGGATCGGTCGTTGGACAGCCGTTTAAGGAACTAACCGTCGATGGTTCGTTCTATGCCATAGAAATTGGCAATATGAAGGTTTGGTATCCTCCGATGACAGTCATCGATTTCAAGTCGCGTCCAGGTTCGCCTGTTCTCTTAAAGGTAACGAATAATGCAACGGCCGAACATGGATTTCATCTGAGCGCAGCAGTGAATCAATCAGCGCCGACTGTTCTGGATACCAAGCTGGTGCTAAAGCCAGGAGAGACGCGGTATATCGGTGTTCCAACCAGTGATTTATTTTATGCATCGGGGAATGTTCTTGAATACCGTTGTCACTTGCATGCAGGACATGTCGGCGGCAAGTTACTCATGCTGAAGTAATATACTCCAGTTCAATTGGTTATCGAAAAGGCCGCGGTGAGTCTCACCGCGGCCTTTTGTTTTTCAGGTGGAGCCCATCAAATGCAGAGGGCCCCAATTTCTATAGAAACTGGGGCCCTTACGATACCAATTCGGAAATGAGTTAGTTTCTTACACCACTCCACACTTTGGCAGAATCAATCTCCTTATCAGGATTCAAAGTCTTTGCCTTTTCAAGAAGTATGTCTGTTGTTTCAGGATAAACGGGGTCTGAGATACAGCAATTATCGACAGGACATACTGCCGCACACTGAGGCTCGTCAAAGTGACCAACGCACTCGGTGCAGCGATCATGGGCAATGACATAAATATTGTCGCCGACACCTTGTCCATCACCAACGTGATTGCCTTTGGTCTCGGCATCGCTTCTGGTCTCAAAAATTGCTTCATTAGGACATTCCGGCAGGCATGCTCCGCAAGAGATACATTCATCCGTAATCAATAAAGCCATGGCCCAAGCCTCCTTCTCACCCCCAAAGACTAAACAATATTGACAAGTTCACGCCACTCCCACCATAGTGCGCACGTCATGGTAGAGAGAAATTCGAAGGGCCATTTTATTCTGCGATTCTTTTCTAAGTCAACAGAACGTCATCTGGTTAGAAGGCCTAGCGTGGTCATCAGCATGGGCCATTGGGCCCAACAGTAAAAGAATGCTGGCCGTTACCAAATGTCAGCTAGTCAGATAGAACCTGCAAGCCGGGAACAACGAAACAAGCGGATCATCATGATGGTCCTGCTTGCACTTCTTCTGATGAGCGCATCGGTCTTTCTAGGCGAGCGCAAGGAATCAAGCATCATTGTCGTGACGTTCCCCAGTGGAATTCAGCTCGAAGCTGAAGTAGCGGATACTCCGGAGAAATTGCTCTTTGGGCTGGCCTTCCGCGATACACTACCTCCAAATGGCGGAATGCTTTACATTTTTGAGCAGAACGGTTTGCACCGCATCACGACTAGAGAATATCGATTTCCAGTCGATATTCTTTGGATAGACGAGAGCCATCATGTCGTCCATATGCTGGAGTACGCGGAACCGTGTAGCAAAGACCCGTGCCCATTTTTCGGGCCGCCACCTGAACCCGCTCGTTATGTGATACAGGCTGATTCGGGATTCATTCAGAAGGCAAAAGTTGCAAAAGAGGATGAGCTCAAATACACGCTCCGCATGTAGATACTGCGGAACGTGAAAAAGGATACCAGCACGATGAGTGGCTTCCAGAAAGTTGCGCAGATTGAAGAGTTGCCGCCGGGCAAGTCGAAGATCGTGACAGTCAATGACCGGCCAATCGCATTGTTCAATATTGATGGCACATTTTATGCTATCCATAATAGCTGCCCTCATGAGGGAGGACCGCTTATTGAGGGGAGACTCAAGGGATATGTCATTGCTTGCCCTTGGCATGATCTCGCGTTTGATATCCGAAACGGGCAAGGTACTGATGGGGGTGGATATTGTGTGGGCAGTTACGAGGTTCGGATTGAGGGATCCGACGTCATGATCGGTCCGCGTAGGAAAATATAAGCAAAGTAATCAGTCGCGACGATGATTTGCACGAACAGGAAAAGACATGAGTCTTTCTAGCGCAGGCCACAACCCAACTCCGGATGTCACGGATTGCCGCAACGTCACAGTTGATGAGCCGTTCGTCATTCACCTGTGGGAGGATCGGACGAGAGGCGAACAATGGGTGCCCTCGTATGACACAAAAGGGCTTGCCCTCCTCAGTGATGAATTCCTCCGCATCGCGAGCAATAACGCGGTGGAGAATGGGCAACGCATGTTTGAGCTCAAGGCCGTCCAGCCAGGTGTGTATCAGGTAGTTTTCGAGAAACGCATGGGATGGAAATTTACCGCTGAGGAGCGGCGAGTCTTTAGAATCGACGCACAGCCTGTCACTGGGAATTGAATTCATGTCCGACGTCGCGTTCATCAATGGTCGTTTCATTCCATGGCAGGATGCGACCGTCTCTATCGATGACCGGGGGTTCCAGTTTGGTGACGCCGTCTACGAAGTGATTCGGACGTATCGTGGGGCACCGTTCCAGCTGGAAGCGCACCTCGAACGACTTGAGCGAAGTGCGAAGGAGCTCTCTATTTCCCAGCCATACTCAAGAGCGCAATGGATGCAGTGGATCAGCCACGGACTCAGTTTGGCCGGACACCAAGAGGCCAAAATCTACATCCAGATTACCCGAGGTGTGGCTCCTCGGGAACACAGCTTCCCTTCCGAAAGTTGCCCGACCGTCGTCATGACGATTAAGGAGTTACATGACCTTCCCACTGAAATGCGCCAGACCGGCGTCACGGCATGCACCTGTGAAGATCTTCGCTGGGGACGATGCGATATCAAGAGCGTCAATTTGCTGGCCAACGTTCTTGCACGTGAAGAGGCGAGAAAGGCTCGGGTGTTCGAAGCAATTTTCATTAGAGACGGTCTTGTGATGGAAGGTGCCTTAAGTAATGTTATGGCTGTTCAAGATGGAGTGGTCATGACGGCTCCCGAAGGTCCGCGGATCCTGTCTGGCGTCACCAGGACGGTGGTGTTGGATTTGGCCAAAAAGGAAGAGATCCCGGTTGAAGAACGATCCATATCACTCGATGCGCTTTACTCAGCAGACGAGGTGTTCCTGACCGGGACCACACTCGAAGTGCTTGGAGTGGTCCAGATCGATGGGAAGACCATTGGGTCCGGCCAGCCAGGTCCAATCACGAGAACGCTGGCTGCCCGATGGGCGCTGTTGACCGGCTAGTGCTCTTGCTTTGCTTCAGGGTGCGTGCTATGGTGCTGCCTCTGTAAGTGGGCTTATGCCCACTTTTTTGTTTGGGGACATGTCGAGCAAAATATAGGTTGAGCATGCCGGGTAAAGGTTTGCAGACGGTTGCCGACCGGTTGCAGGAAATTATTTCACCGATTTTATGGACGCTTGGACTTGAGTTGGTTGATGTGGTCTGTGTCGGGCAAGGTCCTCGGTCGGTTGTTCGTGTTCTGATCAACAAACCAGATGGAGTCACCATCACAGATTGTGAACAGGCACATAAGGCCTTGGGCCCGGCCCTTGACGTCGCCGACCCCTTTCCCCACGCCTACACGCTTGAGGTCTCTTCCCCGGGTCTGGATCGACCATTTAAGAGACTGCAAGATTTTCAGCGGGCGGTTGGAAAAGAGGTGAGCGTCAAGCTTCGCCAACCAGTTGAAGGTCAGTGGAAGATAACGGGACGATTAATGGAAGTCGATGAGCGTGCCGTGGTGCTAGCTGTCGGTCCACCCCAGATGTCGCAGCCGATGAGTCTCGATCGACAGATGATTACCGAGGCGAAGCTGGTCATAAAAGTGTAGGTTATGTGAGGTTGGGCATTGTGAATGGTAACCGGATGCAGGAGCGTGAGGTATGAACCGAGAACTGATTTCAGTCATCGATGAAATCGGGCGCCAGAAAGGGATCGACAAAGCCCGGGTAATCGGAGCTATTGAATCCGCCCTGCAAACAGCCGCCAAGAAGCGCTTTGGCCAGGCCGAGAATATTCAGGTCGAGATTGACCCAAAGACGGGAGAAATTTCTGTCGTCTCGAAGAAAACGATCGTAGAAACGGTCAGCAATCCCAAAGCTGAAATCTCGCTTCAGGAGGCGCGTCAATACGACAGTGAAGCTGAAGTGGGCGACGAAATCGGGTCGCTGATCGAAATGAATGAATTAGGGAGAATTGCTGCACAAACGGCGAAGCAGGTCATCTTTCAAAAGGTTCGCGAGGCAGAGTGGGAAGCGGTTCAAAAGGAATACTCCACGCGACAGGGCGATCTTGTCACCGGCATCATTCTAGGTATGGAGCGCCGCAATTACCTTGTAGATCTTGGAAAGACAGAAGCAATTCTACCCATCCAGGAGCAGATTCCTCGCGAAACATATCGGCGAGGTGATCGTGTAAAGGCAATGTTACTGGAAGTTCGTCGTACGCCAAAAGATGTTCAAGTCATATTGTCTCGAAGTCACCCGCAATTCGTAGCGAAGCTTTTTGAGCTTGAAGTGCCGGAAGTCATGGAGAAGATCATCGAGATCAAGTCGGTTGTTCGAGAGCCTGGAGATCGAACGAAAATCGCCGTCACGTCACGGGAAAAAGCCGTGGATCCAGTCGGAGCCTGTGTTGGAATCAAGGGGTCCCGTGTCCAGGCGGTTGTCCGTGAGTTGCGGGGTGAGAAGATCGACATCATTACCTGGACGCAGGACCCGCGCGTATTCATTGCTGAGGCCTTGAACCCGGCAACAATTGAAAAGGTCGGGATCGACGAAGAGAAGAAATCGGCGCTCGTGGTCGCCGCTGACTCACAATTGTCACTGGCCATCGGTAAGAACGGGCAAAACGTCAGGCTTGCCGCTCGTTTGACAGGGTGGAAGATCGATATCATCAGCGCCACTGAATACGAGAAAGAAAAGGTCGAACGCGATAAGGAAATTAAAGCGGCGCTTGCCGAAGAGGCCGAGTCACAGCGCCTCCAAGAAGAAGCGCGTCAAGCTGCCAGAGCTGAAGAAGCAACAAGCGGATAACCGACGGAACCATTCGATGGCCATGCGCGTCTACGAACTTGCCAAGAAGTTAGGAATGGAAAATCGTGTGCTCATCCCCGAGCTCAAAAAAATGGGTGTGTCGATTACGTCTCATAGCAGTACCCTGGATGATGAGATTGTTCAAAAAGTAATGGAAAAGCTTGCGTCAAAATCCAAGGGGCAGTCGTCGTCAACCGAAGAAGATCTCCCTTCAAAATCAACTCAAGACACATCCCGCGGAAAACGGACTGCGACCAAAGGACATTTGGCGGAGGAGTCTCCTAAACCCGACAAGCGTCGTATCCTAATCAAGCGAAAGAAGGAGGATGAACCAACCGAGGTTGCGTCCGCCCCACCCGTATTCGAAGATGAACGTTCGACTCAGATCGGAGGAACCAGTTCCGTGCCAGCCTCCGCCACACTAGCGGACCAGCCTGGTGTAGATGTGGAGACTGAACGCAGTCTTCTACCAGAAGAGGCCTTGGAAAAGGGTCTTCCATCGGCTCCGGCTCCTATAGTTCCGCCTCAGGAAGAGACCCAACAGAAGCCAGCAGTATCTCCACCAGGTGTGGCGGCCACTGTTGAGTCTGTGGCCGCGAAAAAGAAAAGCATGGCGTTCGAGGCTATCGAGGCGGAAAGTCAAAAAGATAAACTTAAAAAAGCACGAAAGCTGGGTCGCCCTAAAGACGAGCAACAGGATGTGAAGCTCCGTGAAGATGCAGCCAGATGGCAGGATCTCCGTGCGATCCCCGTGCAGCGACGTGACGACCGATCCAAGCACTTGCATCACAGTACGCCGGCTGAAATCACAAAGCCTCGGCGGAAAAGTGTCAGAGTCACACCACGGACCACGGTGAAGGAATTCGCCGAGTTGATTGGTCAGCGGCCAGCAGATATCGTTCGCAAATTGATGGACATGGGCCAGATGCTGACCTTTCAGCAGCCGATGAATCTGGATGCGGCAACAATGTTTGCCGAAGAAAGTGGTGTCAAAATCGAAATCACGATTGAAAAGGTGGGAGAGGAGTTATTGCAAGATCTCGTCGATACGGGTGAGGACGAACGGCCGGAACCTCGGCCTCCAGTCGTCACCATTATGGGTCATGTCGATCATGGCAAAACATCTTTACTCGACGCAATTCGACAAACCAATGTGGCGGAAGGAGAGGCTGGCGGCATTACGCAGCATATTGGCGCCTATACGGTCTCCGTGCGTGGCAAACAAGTTACGTTCCTGGATACGCCTGGCCACGAAGCGTTCACCGCGATGCGGGCTCGGGGAGCGAAGGTTACAGACATCGTCATTTTGGTTGTTGCCGCTGATGACGGTGTGATGCCGCAGACCGTCGAAGCCATCCATCACGCCAAAGCCGCCGGCGTCCCCTTGATTGTTGCGATGAACAAAATTGACAAACCGACTGCCAATCTTGATCGAGTTAAAAATGCCCTCTCAGAGCACGGCCTAATTTCAGAAGCTTGGGGTGGCGACACCATTATGGTGGAGGTGTCCGCGAAGCAAAAAACGGGGCTCGATACTTTGCTTGAGATGATCCTGCTCCAGGCTGAGGTGCTTGAGCTTAAGGCAGATCCACATCGACAGGCTCGAGGTACCGTGATCGAAGCAAAAATCGAACGTGGCAGGGGCCCTGTTGCGACCGTGTTGGTGCAAAGCGGGACTCTCAAGGTGGCCGACGCGTATGTCGTGGGTTCATTTAGCGGACGCGTCCGGGCTCTTATCAATGATCGGGGTGAGAAAGCTCAGCAAGCTGGACCATCCATTCCAGTGGAAGTGATCGGCTTGCCGGGGGTTCCATCGGCAGGAGATGTCTTCCAAGTCGTCTCCCACGAGAGAGTGGCTCGCGAGATCGCCGAGGAGCGAGCGCAAAAGCGGCGGGCTGCAGAGCTAGCAGGTCCGGCGAAGGTGACGCTCGATGATCTTTTTGCCAAGATTCAGGAAGGGTCAGTCAAGGAATTGGCCATTGTGATCAAAGCCGATGTGCAAGGATCATCGGAAGCGCTGGCAGGTGCCGTTGAAAAGCTCTCGACCGACGCCGTCAAGCTCCGTGTGATTCATAACGGAGTCGGGGGTATCATGGAGTCCGATATCCTGCTTGCAGCTGCGTCACGAGCCATCATCATCGGATTCAACGTCAGACCTGAGCCCAAGGCCACTGCATTGGCCGAACAGCAGGGCGTTGACGTTAGGCTCTATACGATCATTTATGACGCCATTGCCGATATCAAGGCTGCAATGGAAGGCTTGCTTGAGCCCACGCTTAAGGAGCGAGTCTTGGGTCGAGCTGAAGTCCGCCAGGTGTTTATGATTCCCAAGGTTGGAGCGGTGGCTGGGGCGTATATCGTCGATGGGACGATTGCCCGTTCGAGCGCAGGCGTAAGAGTTATTCGGGATAACGTCGTGGTATATCAGGGAAAGCTTGGTTCTCTACGGCGGTTCAAAGACGATGTGCGCGAAGTCCAACAGGGTTATGAGTGTGGATTAAGCGTTGAAAACTTCAATGATGTGAAGACCGGTGACATTGTTGAAGCGTACGCGATCGACAAGATCGCAACAAAGCTCTAGGAATCTTCGCGTCTATTCTCTGTCGTCTCTCTCGATGTGAGGAAGAATAGTACAGCCGCCGCAGTGAGGTTCCGTTAAAAACTTGATGAAGATGAGTGCTCAATATGGTGGTGGGGCTCTGTACTGTAGAGTTGTTCATCGCCGGCAGCCAATCGCTAAAAGACAAGCGGCAGGTGCTCCACGGACTAAAAGACAGGCTACGTGGCAAGTTTAACCTTTCCATCGCCGAGGTGGATGGCCAAGACCTTTGGCAGAAGGCGGTTCTCGGTATGGCGTGCGTGGCCAATGACGGCAGCTATGTGAATCAGGTGCTTGAACAAGCATTGAATGTGATCAAAAGCATGCCAACCGTCGAAGTCATACGGACTCAACTGGAATTGCTCTAAAACTCACATGCAGTCTGGAGGGATAGCGTTACACAAGCAAAATGTCAAAAACCACTTATAAGAGAGCAGATCGGGTGGCGGATCAGATCAAGATGGAAGTGGCCGACATCCTCATGCGAAAAATCAAGGACCCTCGAGTGCATGATGTCACCGTTACCGATGTGGAGCTCACCGCCGATTTACGCATTGCTCATGTTTTTGTCACGATCATGGAAACGGGCGAAGCCGAGCGGAATATCTTTATCGGGCTCTCCAAGGCCAGTGGCTTTGTGCGAGCAGAGCTAGGTCGGCGGCTCTCGCTCCGCTACCTTCCGGATGTCATTTTTAAAAAAGACGTCAGTGGCCCACGCGGCGATCGCATTATGCAGTTGCTGGACGGACTCCATCATGACACTGAAGGACAGGAGACATCTGACACTCAGAGTGGGAGAGAGCGTACCACGCCCTCTTAGCATAGAGAAGACGGCACACATTACAATGGAACATCAGGATCGCGTAGAAGGCGTTCTCATTGCTCACAAAGAAGCCGGATGGACGTCACACGATGTTGTGGCCAAGGTACGGAAGTTACTGGGCGAATGCAAGGTCGGTCATGCCGGCACATTAGACCCTAGCGCCACGGGTGTCCTACCTATTCTGGTCGGACGGGCTACAAGAATTGCCGAATACCTCATGGATTGGGATAAGGAGTACCGAGCTGTTTTGCGGCTTGGGCAAACGACCGACACGCAGGATGCGTCAGGGCAGGTGCTGACAAAGACTGATCCATGCCAGGTGAATGAGGATATGATTCGCATGGTCGTTGCGCAGTTCCGAGGAGTACAGCGGCAATTGCCTCCGATGTACTCGGCCGTGAAAGTCAGCGGGCAACCGCTGTACAAAGCAGCTAGAGCCGGCAAGACCGTCGATAGAGTCGAGCGGTCCGTTACCATCCACGAGCTGGAAGTCCTGGCTATCGAAGGTTGTGACGTGACTCTTCGTATTGTGTGTTCAAAAGGGACATATGTGCGCACGCTGTGTGCCGACATTGGTCAAGTCTTGGGCGTTGGAGGCCATCTGTATGCGCTTCAACGTCGTCGAGTCGGCCCTCTTTCAATCGATGAAGCATTGACAATCGATGAAATCGCAGGCCATCTCGCCATGGACACGCTCCAAAAACGATTTGTTTCGTTGGACCAACTCCTATCTCAGCTCCCGGCGGTGGTCGTCAACGCAGAGCAGGCCCAACGGGTTGTCCATGGGACGCCGGTGTTCCCGGTGGGAATCAGTCAACTCCCTGCTTCGCCCCATCCCGTGCCGGTACGGGTGAAGAATGAAGCCGGTCAACTCTTGGCGATTGGCACGCACGATACGCAGGGCTTAGGGCCGATTAAAATTCGTAAAGTATTCAGTCTTTTGACTCATTAAGAAGGGAAGGAGCCGCTATGGCATTACTGAAAGAAGCAAAGACGGAACTCATCAAGCAATTTCAGCAGCACGATAAGGATTCCGGCTCACCGGAAGTCCAAATCGCGGTGTTGACCAACCGAATCACCTATCTGACCGAACATTTCAAAACCCATAAGAAAGATCACCACTCCCGTCGGGGTTTGCTACAACTAGTCGGTCGGAGAAGACGATTGCTCGACTACCTTCGCGGAGTGGATGAAGCACGTTACCGAGCGGTTATTGATCGCCTCGGCATTCGCAAGTAAGTGGTGGTGGCAACCACAGCGGCATAGGCCGTTGCCATAAGCGAAGTTCACATATCCCACAGATGAACACCGACATGCGTTCTGACTCTGCACGCTCAATGCCGATAGCCTGTGACCTGGTAGAGCCATACCAACGGTTCAGAATATTCGGAGCATCAATGAATATGCCTGGTTCGAGCGTATCTCAGTGGGCATCTGTGGATCTAACCAGAGGAGATCATAGATGGTACACGTCGTAGAAGTCGACATTGCAGGTCGGACACTCCGTCTTGAAACTGGGCGGGTCGCCAAACAGGCGGACGGGTCAATTTGGGCGTCGTATGGGGATACGGTCGTCCTCGCGACCGCCGTGGCTGCACAAACGGCCAAGCCTGGAATAAATTTCCTTCCTCTGACCGTCGACTATCAAGAAAAGGCTTATGCAGCGGGGAAAATCCCCGGTGGCTATTTCAAGCGCGAAGGTCGACCGGCTGAAAAGGAAGTGCTGACAAGTCGACTGATCGATCGCCCGATCCGTCCACTCTTCCCAGAAGGATATTATTTCGAAACACAAGTGATTGCCTCAGTGCTCTCAGCCGATAAGACCGGTTCTTCCGACGTCATCGGGATCACTGCGGCATCCGCTGCCCTCGCAGTCTCGAATATTCCGTTCAATGATCCCGTGGCTGGCGTGAAGATCGGCCTGATCAAGGGTCAGCTCGTCGTCAATCCCGATCTTGAGTCCATGGAGCAGAGCGATCTTCATCTGGTGGTTGCCGGGACCGCGAACGCCGTCATGATGGTGGAAGCGGGCGCCAACGAATTGCCCGAACAGACGATGCTTGAAGCCCTGGAACTGGCACATTCCGAGATTAAGAAAATTGTCAGGAAGATCTCTGAATTGGCTCAGAAAGTCGGAAAAGTAAAGCGAGCGGTGGCGGCTGAGTCGATTGATCCCCAATTACAGACCGAGATCAAGGCAGTGGTCGCGCAGCCAATTCGTGACGCCATCATGATCTCTAACAAGACCGCACGGCAAGAGCGATTGGATCAGGTTCTGGCTGACGCCATCGAAAAATTGAAAAAACCAGAGGATCTCTCGCGCGAACGGCACGTCAAGATCGTGTTCCACCAACTGGAGTATACGGAAGTGCGGAAAATGATCTTAGAAAAGCAGTCACGGGCCGATGGGCGGGGACCAGCCGACATTCGTCCGATCACCTGCGAGGTAGGAGCATTGCCACGAGCGCACGGTTCTGCGATTTTTACACGAGGCGAAACACAAAGCTTGGCGGTTGTGACGTTGGGAACCACCGACGATGAACAACGCATTGATGCTCTGGAAGGTGAGTACACGCGCACGTTCATGCTCCACTACAACTTTCCCCCCTTCAGTGTCGGTGAGGCGCGGCCGCTCCGCACGCCGGGGCGACGTGAAGTCGGGCACGGTGCGTTAGCTGAAAGGGCATTGAAGCCGGTTATTCCGAACAAGGATGTGTTCCCATATACGCTGCGGATTGTTTCTGAAATTCTGGAATCCAATGGCTCGTCCTCAATGGCGACGGTCTGCGGCGGAACCTTGGCCATGATGGATGCCGGTGTCCCGATCAAGGAACCCGTGGCAGGCATCGCGATGGGTCTGATCAAGGAAGGCGAGGACGTCATTATCTTGTCGGACATTCTTGGTCTGGAGGATCATTTAGGCGACATGGACTTCAAGGTCTGTGGGACGAAGAATGGCGTCACCGCGCTTCAGATGGATATCAAGATCGGAGGGATTACGACTGCGCTGATGCAGCAAGCCTTGGAGCAAGCTCGTTTGGGACGACTGCATATCCTCGGCCATATGTCAAAGGCGCTTCACGAACCGCGGACCCACCTCTCACCCTTTGCCCCACGCATCCACACGATGAAGGTCAAACAGGATAAAATTCGAGACATTATCGGTCAGGGCGGTAAAACCATTCGTGGGATTCAATCAGACTGCGGGGTTAAAATCAGCGTTGAGGATACAGGTGTCGTGACGATTGCCTCCTCGGATGAAGCGTCGTTACAGAAAGCCAAAGGCATCATCGACCGCTTGACCGAGGAAGTGGAAGTGGGGAAAGTCTATACGGGGACGGTGAGAAAGATAATGGACTTTGGCGCATTTGTGGAGGTATTGCCTGGGACGGACGGACTGGTTCATATCTCGCAACTCGCGCATCACCGTGTGAAAGCGGTGGCGGACGAAGTATCGGAAGGGGACGAAATTCTCGTGAAGGTTCTCGAGATCGATAGACAGGGCAAGATTCGACTCAGTCGAAAAGAAGCTATCCCAGTGCCGACGGGAAGCCCAAAAGACTCATCCGACGAGTAACTCTTGTATCGCAAGCTTATTCTCAATAACGGGATTCGCGTGGTCACTGAGCGAATCCCGACTCTCAAATCCGTCACCATTGGTATCTGGGTCGATGTGGGCTCGCGGGATGAAGGCCCGGCGCAGGCAGGGTACTCCCACTTCATTGAGCACATGTTCTTTAAGGGAACGGTCGTTCGATCGGCGACGGACATCTCCAGGGAAATCGATGCGTTAGGAGGCGAAATGAACGCCTTCACTACACGGGAGACGACGACGTTCTATGTCAAAGTCTTAGATCAACACTTGCCCCAAGCGTTTGATCTGCTGTCGGATCTCTTCCTGCGCTCGCGACTCGGGAAGAAAGAAATTGACAAGGAAAAGCAGGTCATCCTTGAGGAAGTCCGCATGGTCAAAGACGACCCGGAAGACCTGGTTCAGGAGCTTCATACGAAATTAGTCATGGGGAGACATCCCTTGAGTCGTCCTATTCTGGGGCGGGAATCAACCATCATGCAAATCAGCCGGCAAGACCTCTTGCAATACATTGATGCGCATTACCATCCCGAAAAGATCGTCATTGCCGTCGCGGGGAATTTTGATCAACAGCCACTCGAGACGACTATCGCACGCACGTTCGGCAAATATCGAAAATCAAGTGGTACGGTATCCAATAAGCGCTGGCCTCCCGAACTCTTCGGCGGCCTGACCATGAAGCAAAAGCCATTGGAACAGGTACATCTCTGCATAGGACTGCCCGGAGTAGCTGCTAGTCATAAAGATCGGTACGCCATCTATGCATTGAACAGTGTCTTGGGAGGAAGTGTGAGTTCCAGACTTTTTCAAGAAATACGGGAAAAACGTGGGTTATCCTATTCCATCTACTCCTTCTTGTCGGGCTATTCTGACGGTGGCACCGTGACGATCTATGCGGGGACTCATGCGCGAGAAGTTGAGCGGGTCCTTGATCTGATTTGTCGTGAAATTCGGAAGCTCGCCAGACATGGCATCGATCACGACGAGCTGAAGCGGACGAAGGATCAAATGAAGGGTGGACTCATGCTTAGCCTGGAGAGTTCTCATAGCCGAATGAACAAGCTTGCAAAGGATGAATTGATATCCGGGACTCATACCACCCTGGAAGACATGATTCGAGAAATTGATGCCGTTACGCAAGAACACGTCTTTCAAGTTGCTCAGGATTCATTCATCTCGAAAGGAATGGCATTAACCAGCTTAGGGCCGCTTTCCTCTCGCCAAGTGAGCACATTGAGCACGAGATTCTCATAAGCGCCCGCGCTAGACACGCGGCCGTCAATCACATAACACATTGTGTTACAAGCGTTTTTGTGGAAAACATCTCCTGCATCTGTTCCAACAAACATTTCCTTGACAGGACATCGCAGTTTCAGTACCGTTCCGGTACCATTGGCCTGACATATGTGCGTGATGTTAGAAGTCTCTAACTTAAGAAGAACCCGTAAAAACGTAAAGTTCTGAAAGCCATTTTTTAGGCATATCACAAGCACTGGATATCATATCGTCTATAGACCTATCTCGTTTAATTTGATGTAAGGAGGAACTGGATATGAAAAAGTCTGTCGTTCTAGCTGCCGTGGCGGTGTTTTGGGGATTCGGCTTGCTAGCGGCCGAGTTTTCCTTCGCGGCGGGGGGCATCGAAAAACTGGGCCTTGCAGATGCCGTCGTCGGGGGAAAACCCCTGAAGTCTGAAGCCGTTGCCAAGACGCTACAAGGCCGTGTCTGGTCACAATGGGCGGATAACCCGGATGGAGAACTCTTGTTCGGCATTCAATATTGGAATACAGGAGAACCAGGGTCCGGCGACACGGGAGGTCGATCCTCGACCATGCTTGACGTCAAACCACCGGACCCCTTGTTCAGTTGTTGTGCTTGGGGATTCTCCGGAGGAACGGAAAAGAACTCAACCTATTCAGGTTGGTATCACGCCGCCTCGACGGTTCGTCTGGCAGTCAAAGACAAGGCGTTGATGGATCAGATCATCAAAGCTTCACAAGAATTGGTAGCCATGGAGGTCACACTAAGTGGCAGGACCATTACCGCGTTTAAGGTGCTGAAGGACTAGACACTCGCAATGCATAAAGACCTTGTCGTAAGGAGGATGCGATCATGATGTTGCAGAAGCAAGGTGTAGCCATTCTGGCAGCCGTCGCACTGGTGGTCGGCGTGGCTTCGACTGCCTCGGCGATTGAGTCATTCCAGGAACGGTTCGAATGGGGAGATATGAGTAAGCCGACCACCATACAAGGTAGGGTGATCGTACTGGATCCGTACGATGAAGCAGTCTGGATCAATGTTGCGGTTTTTGGCGGCAACGCCGAAAGTGGCCTGTACTGGCAAAAAGTTCATCCAGGGAAGACGCTGAAGTTCTATGCCGAGAAGTCTGCCTGGCAAGAACTCAAGAAGATGGGGCGACCTCATGCCGGGCCGGCAGCAGCCAAAGAAGTTCCGCCGGGCAGCACGACAGATTTGATCGAATTCGTCGCCACAGAAACTGAACAGAATCATCGGGTGATTTCTTCGGTCAAGAAGCTTCCTGAAGTGGCTGGCGCAATAGCTAAGCCTCTGAGCATGTCCGGGATTCGTCTCAAGGAGTGTGCGGGAAAACATGAGTTTGACTCAGCCTGTTCAAAGGCTAAGACAGCTCTTAACGAATCCCCGGTGACGCCAGATGGGAGTAACGTCGGTATGCAATACGATGTGATGCTGCCTGGCGGCAAAACACTCGGCGGTTTGATTCCTTGGTCTGCGCAGTATAACCAGGTCAACTAGAAGACTTACCGAGATCATGCATAGGGCGGCTTCTCCTTCTTCAGGGAAGCCGCCCTTTATTTATCCTGTCAAAGAGTCATGGGGCTACCGATTCAATGCGTGGTTGGGATCCTACTTAACCATGCGCTGCAGCTCGGCAAGGCGATTCATCGCATCGAGCGGGGTCATTGAGAAAAGGTCGATCTGCTTAACTTCATCAATAATGGGATGGGGCTTGGGAAGAGACGGGGAACCCATGTGGGGCTGTTCCTGTGAGGGATTGGAACAGGAAGAATCCGGTTGTTCCAGCTGCGATAGCACGGATTGAGCTCTGTGAATAACCTCTGTGGGCAGCCCCGCGAGTTTGCCAACGTGAATACCATAACTTCGATCCGCTTTCCCTGGCACAATTTTTCTGAGAAACACCACCTCATCGCCCTGTTCCCGAACAGCGACGCAGTAATTTCTGATCCCAGTCCGTTGCTGCTCCAAGTTGGTCATCTCATGGTAGTGCGTGGCAAACAAGGTACGCGCTCCTAATCGTGTGCAGTCATGGATGTACTCAGCAATTGCCCATGCGATGCTGAGGCCGTCATAGGTGCTTGTGCCTCGACCAATTTCATCCAGCAAGATCAGGCTCCGCTGAGTCGCCGTTCGTAAAATATGAGCGGTCTCCACCATTTCGACCATGAACGTGCTCTGGCCTCCAGCCAAATTATCCGAAGCTCCCACACGTGTGAAAATGCGGTCCGTTACCCCTATGTGGGCCTGCGTTGCCGGAACGAAGCTGCCGACTTGCGCCATCAGAACAATCAGGGCCACTTGCCGAAGATAGGTGCTCTTTCCTGCCATGTTTGGCCCAGTAATGATAGATAGACGATTCAAACCGAGATCCAGATCGGTATCATTAGGCACAAACGTCGAATCGATGCAGAGCCGTTCCACCACAGGATGGCGACCGTCTCGAATGGTGAGGGTATCATCCTCAGTGACGGTAGGCTTCACGTATCGATGGAGAGCGGCGACTTCTGCCAATCCAGCCAACACATCAATGAGCGAAAGGGTGGTGGTTATTGTATTCAACCGATGAGCTTCTTCGGCCAATCGAGAGCGAAGCTGACTAAACGTTTCTTGCTCCCTGGCAAGAAGTTGCGCATCCGCCCCAATGACACGTTCTTCAAGATCCTTTAACTCAGCCGTCATGAACCGTTCGGCATTAACGAGGGTTTGCTTGCGGGTATAGTCGGCCGGCACACGGTTAAGATTGGCCTTAGTAATCTCGATATAGTATCCATGGACTTGATTGTAACGAACCTTCAGCGATTCAATGCCGGTTCGTTCCCGTTCACGAACCTCGAGGGCAGCAATCCACCCTTTTCCTTCTTTGCTCACCTTTCGTAACTCGTCAATTTGAGGATCGTATCCTTCTTTGATGAGATTTCCATCACGAACTGAGATCGGGGCATCGGAACGGATAGACTGTTCAATCAGCTCATAGAGATCTTGAGCGCTATCCCACGAAACCCGCGCCTCACCGAACAGTTGGCTCTTAAGCAGGTCTAACTGCACAAGAATCTCTGGCAAGGCACCGAGCGACTGTTTGAGCGCGAGAAGTTCACGCGGGCCGGACAGCCCCAGGACCAGGCGACTACCTAGTCGAGCAATATCCTGAATCTCTCGCAAAGCAGAACGGAGCGCCGTTCGCACCATCATCTGGTCTTTAAGTTCCTCAACCGTCTCCAATCTCGATCGGATTTCCTCGCAGCGAATCAAGGGCCTGACCAACCATTGCCGGAGAAGGCGACTTCCCATAGCCGTGCTGGTCCGATCAAGAATACTCAAGAGCGTTGGGGTCTTTGAACCGGAATAACCCTCATTCACTACAATTGGTTTCAACAGTTCAAGATTACGGATCGTTGTACTATCGAGCTGCATAAATTCGTCCGTGCCGCGGAGCATGATCCGGCGAATATGAGTGAGGGCTGCGGTCGGCTGGGTCTGACGAAGGTATTCCAACACGGCACCTGCTGCGCAGATGCCTATGGATAAATCGTGGCATCCAAAGCTTTTAAGAGATTGGACACCGAGGTGCTCATGGAGCAGTCGCTCGGCGTGCCTGCCGTCAAATGAGACGGAAGGACGTTCACACAGGCGGACTCCTGGGACTTCATCAATCCACCGGAAGTGTTGGCGATCAAGATCAACAGGAAGTAGTAATTCTCGAGGCTCCAAGCGAGCGAGCTCATTCAGAACCTGGGAGACGGCTTGTGGTCCATCCGTCTCCATCACCCAAAACTCACCTGTGGACACCTCAAGAGCAGCCAAGCCGATGACGAATCCTCGGGACGCATTTTGCCGAATCGCGAGCGCCGTCAGATAGTTGAACTCGGTAGGAGAGAGAAACTCTGTATCGACCAATGTGCCTGGGGTATAGAGTCTGACGACTTCTCGGCGAACCAGACCTTTAGCTGCTTTAGGGTCCTCGACCTGTTCGCACAAGGCGACGATCCGCCCGGCCTTCAATAACTTCGCGATATAGCCAGTTGCTGCGTGAAAAGGAACACCGCAAAGAGGAACAGGATCAGCACTGTTCTTATCGCGCGAAGTCAGAGCGATAGAAAGAATCCCCGAAGCCACCTGCGCGTCCTCGTAGAACATCTCGTAAAAATCCCCTACTCGGAAAAACAGGATCGCGTCAGGGTAACCCTGTTTAATATCGCAATATTGCTGCATCAATGGACTCAAGCTGAGATCACTCATCGCGGTAGGCCCCCGAAAGTTCGATTTGGGTGGAAGAGGATCGTCCCGAGATTTTCTCGAGTGATTGGCGGAGGCGTTCCAGATCGACTTCGGCTTGTTGTAATGCCTTTGTTTTTCGTCTTAGCTCGATTCGTGCTCCTACCCAGGGAGGGAAGAGGAGAATGGCCGCGACCAGCACACCTACAATGAAGCCGGCCATAATGGGTTGATAAATAGGAGTTGAGGCCTCAAGTAAGCCAAAGAAATACCGCAGCGTCACTCCCTGCTCTTGGTTTTGAAGGACGAAAGCCAGCGAAAGGAGTAAGAGAATGCCGATCAGAATAACGCGTGTCATCGCTGCGCAACCTTCCGACGCGGACTCGTACGCGACCGAGGTAATCGAGCTGATGGACCTATGGCGAGGCAAGCCCTAGTGATCCGTAGTAGAAGCGATCGAGCACGTGCCCCTTGGGCTTCTAACTTCACCATTCTGGTAGTTCGGGTTCGATGAATCAATCGCACTTCCAGGCGATCAACAGGAAGCAAGTCCGGGAATCGATCGGCCCATTCAATCGCGGTCACAGATTCATCTGTAAAGCATGTGGAAAGTCCAATTGACTCGGCCTCATCAACTCGTTTCAACCGGTAAAGATCCAGATGAATGAGAGGCAGCCTCCCCTGATATTCGTGTACGAGCATAAATGTCGGACTCGTGACCGAAGCAACTGAACCACCGAGTCCGGCCACGATCCCGCGGACCAAGGCAGTTTTACCGGCCCCCAGTTCTCCCACCAAGGCAAGTACATCCCCTCTTCGAAGGACCTTACCGATGGTATGTCCAAACGAATCCGTTTCTCGAGGAGATGAAAAGACAAAATCACAGAGGTCGAAAGATTTAGCCATAGGAGCGATAGCAAATGAGCTCGTTGCACACCGAATTGAATTAGCGTTGCGCGGTCTCGTCGACAGATTTGAGGGCATAGGGAATTTGCTCGACCAGATCACTGGCGATCATCCCAGCTTGTCCCTTGCTGCCTGCGGCCAAATCTCCAGCTATTCCATGGAGGTAGGTCGCGGCACAAGCTGCTTCCCACGAAGGCAGGCCTTGGGCCAAAAGTCCTACCATCATGCCGGTCAACACGTCACCGGTACCGGCTGTTGCCATTCCGGGGTTTCCCGTTGGACAGATGGCCACAGCACCATCTGGCCGAGCCACAATGGTTCTCGCTCCCTTCAGGACCACAAACAGGCCACGCTCCCGCGCAAATCGGGTCGCGATACCAATGCGATCACTATTGACGGTCTGAGGCGTGGCATCCGGCTCCAGTCGCGCCATCTCACCAGGATGGGGCGTGATGATTGGAGGAGTCTTGCAGGATGCCAGCAGAGCGGTACGGCCGGTCAGTGCGTTCAGCGCATCTGCATCAAAAACAGCTGGTCGATCGAGCTGTTTTGTCAGAGCCTGGATAAGCTCCACAGTTTCGGGCGCCGTTGAGAGCCCTGGACCAATGGCGATGGCGGTTCTGGCTGACATGAACGATACGAGTCGGTCCAATGCTGTGCGTGCCAAGGTACGCGCCTTGGTCTCTGGCATTGGAGCAGTCATAGCCTCCACCAGTTTTGCCTCCAATACATCATTGACGCTTGAAGGAATCGCCACGGTCACGAGGCCGGCTCCCACTCGGAGCGCCGCTCGGGCGGCGAGGGCTGCGGCGCCGGTTTTCCCGACGGACCCGGCGATAATGCCGGCGTGCCCAAACGTTCCCTTATGACTCGAAGAGCGTCGTGTCGGTAGGGACAGCTGCACCGCTCCTCGCGTAATCAAACTGGTACGACTGACCATCGCGTCGACGTAAGTTGGCGGAATACCGATATCAACAATCTCGATGTCTCCAGCGTGATCAATTCCCTGATTCTGGTAGAGGCCCAATTTCGGAAGTCCAAAAGTGACGGTGAGGGAGGCGCGAACAGCTCGGCCAAGGATGGTTCCGCTATCAGCATGGAGGCCAGAGGGAAGGTCGACGGCCACAACAGGGCGAAGGGCTTCGTTGATGCTGTCTATGGCATCGGCATAGCGCCCGGTAACAGCGGAGGAAAGTCCTGTTCCGAGCAGGGCATCGACGAGGATGTCACTCTCCTGCAAAAGAGCCTGTGCCTGTGCCTTGGAAGTGTAAAGGTGGACACCAGACCTGCCTGCACCACGCACGAATTGCTTATACATCGTAGCGGCATCGCGGCTCAGTTCAGAAACAGATGCTAGTGCAAGGATGTGTACCTTCGCATGGTGTCGGCGGAGTATGCGCGCCGCTACGAATCCATCTCCACCATTATTCCCCTTGCCGCAGACGATGGTCACCGTCTTGCCGCGAGTGGGTCCGAATCGCTTTTCGAGGGACGACACGACGCCGAGTCCGGCTCGCTCCATCAATGTTGTGGCGGGAATGCGGGCCTCTACGATCGTTCTACGATCAAGCTCCTGCATCTGTGCAGCGGTGACAATCTTGGTCATGATGAACCGAGGGTGGTGAACGGACGGACCAGCAGGTCCACGACGCTAACTCAGCAAGGCCTTCATTTCTTTCACAGCTTGGACGAGGCCGACGAGGACGGAACGCGCGATGATGCTGTGGCCGATGTTGTACTCAACGATTTCAGGGATATGCGTCAGTCGCTTGACGTTGCGATAGTTCAGCCCATGACCGGCATTGACCCCGATCCCAAGCTTATACGCGAGCCTGGCAGCTTGCGTGATCGCCTCGAATTCCATATCGGCTTCTTTCGAACGTGTGGCATTCGCATAGCGCCCGGTATGCAGTTCCACGAAATCTGCGGAGATCTTGTGCGCAGCCTTGATTTGATTCAAATCCGGCTCAATAAAGACGCTGACAGGAATCCCGCCGTTATGTAACAGCGTCACGACACCTTGAATCCGATCTCGCTGTCCTGCCACGTCGAGACCGCCTTCGGTGGTCAGTTCCTGTCGTTTCTCCGGCACCAATGTGACCAAGTCCGGCTTGATGTTGAGAGCGATCTTGACCATTTCTCCATCAGCAGCCATTTCCAGGTCGAGCTTTGTGCGGGTCATTTCGCGAAGAAGCCGAAGATCGCGATCTTGAATGTGACGTCGGTCTTCCCGTAGATGGACGACAATGCCGTCGGCTCCTGCGAGCTCAACAAGCACCGCTGCCGCGAGCGGGTCGGGATCGGTTCCTCCGCGTGCCTGCCTCAACGTCCCAACATGGTCGACATTTACACCGAGCCGCGCCATCGCCCCTCCTTACCCTCACGTTGATTGCTTATCGGATCATCCGAACATGGAACTGTTGGGAGATCAACGGAGCTACCAGCCTGTATTAGTAACAGAAAGGAATAAGAGGGGGCAAGAACGGCATGGCCGACCCCTCGCGATATGTGCAGGCGCAAGTCCGGATCGTCGGTTGTCAGAAGCACGTAGAAAATGAGGGAAATTGACTCGCCCAGAGCCCTGAATTAGAATAGGCCCCTCTCGTGTCCTCTCACGCATTTATGGCGAAGAGTCCGTTGGCAATTTTCTAGAAACGGTCAAGGGAAGTTCATGGGGTTGGGCGACGGCTTTTATCGGATCAAGCGGCTCCCGCCGTATGTGTTCGCGCAGGTTCAATCACTGAAGCTTGAAGCTCGGCAGCGCGGTGAGGACATTATCGATTTCGGGATGGGTAATCCCGATCAGCCGACTCCGCCTCATATCGTTGAGAAGATGATCGAGGCGGCGCGCAAAGGGAAGAACCACCGCTATTCGGCATCGCGTGGAATTACCAAGCTGCGCCATGCGATTTGTGGCTGGTACAAGCGAAACTACAATGTCGATCTGGACCCAGAAACTGAAGCCATTGTCACCATCGGCTCAAAAGAAGGTCTCGCGCATCTCGCCTTGGCTATGATTGGTCCGGGTGATGTTGTCCTTACTCCGACGCCGACGTATCCCATCCATATGTATAGCTTCATCATCGCGGGAGGGGAGGTCCGTGGGATTGAGCTCCGGCAGGATAGCGACTTTTTCGAAGATCTGAATCGGGTCTACCGGCAGACATTTCCGCGCCCGAAGATTCTGGTCATCAACTTCCCGCACAATCCAACGACAGCAATTGTGGATCTGGAATTTTTTAAGAAGATCGTCGCGTTTGCCAAGGAACACAACGTGATCGTGATCCACGACCTCGCCTATGCTGATTTGGTATTCGACGGTTACAAGGCTCCGAGTTTTCTTCAGATCCCGGGAGCGAAAGATTGTGGGGTAGAGTTCTATACGTTATCCAAAGCCTACAATATGCCTGGTTGGAGAGTGGGCTTCTGTGTCGGCAACCGGGAGGTTGTCGGAGCGCTGGGAAAAATCAAGAGTTACCTGGATTATGGGATTTTTCAGCCGCTTCAAATCGCAAGCGTGATCGCGCTCAACGGTCCTCAGGACTGCGTAAAGGACACCGTGATGCGCTATCAGAAACGCCGAGATACCTTGGTCGGTGGGTTGAATCGGATCGGCTGGCAGGTCGCAAAGCCACTGGCCACGATGTTTGTCTGGGCACGCATTCCGTTGCCCTATCGCCATATGGGCTCACTGGAGTTTTCAAAGCTCCTGCTGAAGGAGGCAAAGGTGGCGGTTTCTCCCGGGATTGGATTCGGTGAAGGTGGCGAGGAGTATGTGCGATTTGGGCTCGTAGAGAACGAACATCGAACAAGGCAAGCGGTCAGGGGAATTCGCAAGGCCCTCAAGCTTGATGGAGACGAAGAGTGAGGTCGCGCATCGGAGTGGGTATTGTGGGATTTGGGACGGTTGGGACCGGGGTGGCCACGATCCTTCTGCACAATGCTGCCCTCATCGGCCGTCGGGTGGGCGTGCCGATCGAGCTGATTCGCGTGGCGGATCTGGACATCACGCGAGACCGGGGGCTGCGGTTGAACCCAGGGCTGTTGACCACGGATGCCGGCGCAGTGCTCACGGATCCGAATATCGATGTGGTGATCGAGCTCATCGGCGGATACGATAGGGCGAAGCGAATCATCATGGACGCGATTGCTGCCGGGAAGCACGTCGTCACTGCCAACAAAGCGCTCTTGGCGCTCCACGGAGAGGAAATCTTCGACGCCGCCACGCGCAAGGGTGTGGAGGTGGGATTTGAGGCCAGTGTGGGTGGCGGGATTCCTGTCGTTCGAGCGTTGACGGAGGGGCTTGCCGGAAATACGATCGAATCCATCTACGGGATCATCAACGGAACGTCCAACTATATTCTGTCAAGAATGACGCATGAGGGGAATAGTTTCCAAGAGGTTCTCCAGGATGCGCAACATGCAGGATATGCCGAAGCCGATCCCACGTTTGATATTGCTGGGATCGATTCGGCGCACAAGCTGGCTATTCTCGTCAACCTCGCGTATGGAACACCGGTCAATTTCAAGGATATCTATACAGAAGGCATTGCGAGCATCACGCCCACTGATATTGCATATGCGAAACAGTTTGGCTGCACGATCAAGTTGCTAGGGATCGCCAAACTTGTCGACGGAGAAATCGAAGCTCGCGTACATCCTACGATGCTTCCCTCCACGTCGCCCATCGCCCAAGTCGAGGGTGTGTACAACGCCATTCAATTGGTAGGTGATGCCGTTGGTGATATCGTGCTCTATGGGCGGGGAGCAGGGTCCATGCCAACCGGAAGCGCCGTCGTCAGCGACGTGATCGCGATCGGACGGAACATACTCAAAGGCATCGTTGGTCGAGTGCCGGTGGCGTCGTTTCAACAGGATCAGCGCCGGCCGATTCGCCTACGCTCGATGGAAGAAATCAGTTCGCTGTATTACCTGCGCTTTACCGTTGTGGATCGCCCCGGGGTGTTGGCACAGATTGCCGGTGAGTTGGGGCGATGTGGCATCAGCATTGCCTCGATGGTGCAACAAGGACGTCGTGAAGGGCAGACCGTGCCGGTTGTTATTAAGACACATACCGCGAAAGAGCGCGATGTACAAACCGCGCTCCGTGAAATCAACCACAAGCCGTTCGTCTCCGAACCGACGATGCTCATTCGAGTCGAAGGCAAGGACGAGTGATCGATGAATCGCTGGCGCGGGGTCATTGAAGAGTACCGAAAATTTCTCCCTGTGACTGAGAAGACTCCGGTCATCAGTTTGGGAGAGGGCAACACGCCCCTGATTCGTGCCACAAGATTAGCCAAGGCGATCGCGCCGGGAATCGAACTCTATTTGAAGTTCGAGGGGGTCAACCCAACGGGTTCCTTCAAAGACCGGGGAATGACCTTAGCCATCTCAAAGGCTGTTGAGGGTGGTGCACGGGCCGTCATGTGTGCCTCGACCGGCAATACCTCGGCCTCCGCCGCGGCGTATGGGGCTCGTGCGGGGTTGTCCGTGTACGTGTTGATTCCAGCCGGAAAGATCGCGATGGGCAAACTCTCCCAGGCGATGATGCATCAAGCGACGGTGATTCAGATCGAGGGGAATTTTGATCAAGCGTTGACGCTCGTGAAAGACTTTTCCTCGTCGCTCCATATTGAACTCGTCAACTCCGTGAATCCTTTCAGGATTGAGGGACAGAAGACTGCGGCTTTTGAGATCTGCGACCAACTCGGCGACGCGCCGATGCTGCATGCCTTACCGGTCGGGAACGCCGGTAATATTACGGCCTATTGGAAGGGCTACAAAGAATATCGTGCGGCGAATCAGATCATGCGAGTGCCCCGTATGATGGGGTTTCAAGCTTCAGGGGCTGCTCCGATCGTATTGGGCAGAGTCGTCGAACAACCGCAAACCGTCGCCACGGCAATTCGAATCGGCAATCCCGCCAGCTGGTCATCGGCCTTGACAGCGGTGGAGGAATCCGCCGGTGCGATCGATATGGTCACGGATGAAGAGATTCTCCAAGCCTACGCAACCGTGGCGGCTACGGAAGGGGTGTTTTGTGAGCCGGCATCAGCCGCCTCAGTGGCCGGTGTGGCCAAACTCCATCGAAAGAAGGCTCTCCAAAAGGGAGTGACGGTCGTCTGTACCCTTACCGGGCATGGCTTGAAGGATGCGGATACGGCGATCGGTGTGTCGAAGCCACCGCAAACGGTCAAAGCAACTCGCGAGGACGTTGCCCGTTTACTCAAAGTCTGAAAGGCGCGTAGAGTCCATGAAATATGTGATCGTGCATGCCGGAGGAATGGCCCATTACCCACAAGAAGAACTGGGTGGTCGGACACCGCTCCAAACAGCCGCGACTCCCCATCTCGATCGTCTGGCACAGAGCGGCGAACTTGGCCAACTGACGATTCCCGCCGAGGGGGTTCACCCTGGAGGCGGGCTGATCGGGACGGCGATCCTCGGATACGATCCGAGGAAGTTTTATCCAGGCCCTGGGCCGCTTGAAGCGGCCAGTTTGGGTGTGTCCGCAACGGAGCACGACGTGGTGTATCGCTGCACGATGGTGACCTTGGCGCCGGAAGGGGGCAAGGGTAGTGACATCAAGAAATTGGGCCCACACGTCCTCATGGACGATGCGACGGCGGGTTTGATCGAAACCGAAGACGCTCGCGACTTGATTGAGGCGATCAATGAGCAGCTCGGTTCCGAAACCATTCAATTTTATCCCGGCGCAGGTCACCGTCATTTAATGGTCTGGGTGAAAGGGAAACCCAGGGTGATCTGCACCGATCCGCAGTCGATCCTTGGTCAATCCATCGCCGAGGCTTTACCCTCTGGGGATGGGGCGGATATTCTCCGGAAGCTGATGGAGGCCGCCTATTTCATCTTGCGCGATCATCCTATCAATGAAGAACGGAGTGCCGCCGGGAAGAAACCGGCAAATTGTCTCTGGCTCTGGGGCGAGGGTCGAGCCGTCATGTGGCCGAGCCTGGTGGAACAATACGAGGTGGCAGGGGCGGTTGTTGCCACCAACGATGTCCATCGAGGCATCGGGATCAGTGCGGGCCTCGAAGCGGTGGATCCCGAGCGGCTGGAGGGTGGTGATCTCCATGCAAAGGCCACCGTGGCATTGGAGGAATTTGCCAAGAAGGATTTTGTCTATGTCCATACCAAGTTGGCGGATGAGGTCATCCACGGCACCGACATCAAGGCGAAGGTCAAGGGAATCGAAGCCTTCGATCGTGACTTGGTCGGTCCCTTGGTTGAAGGCTTGGACAAGCAAGGCGCCTATCGCTTTCTCGTGATATGCGACCATGCCGGAGGAATGGAGGGGCCGGCGTTGTACGCGTTTGGTGAAGGGGGCGGGAAAGGGGTCGGGACCGTCAGCCGCCGCTTCACCGAGGCCGACGCGATTGCTTCCAACAGCCCTGCCCGTGATGCCACCAAGTTTGCGAACAAGTTCTTCTCCAAAAGCTGAAGCCGGTGGCGCTGATCGTTCACAAATACGGCGGGACTTCGGTGGGTACCGTCGAGCGAATACATCGTGTCGCCGACCGTGTGGCTCAGGCTCAGCGAGACGGAAATGGCCTCGTCGTCGTGCTCTCCGCGATGAGCGGGGAGACGGACCGGCTGATCAAACTCGCTCACGAGGTGACGGCTGTTCCTGATGAACGCGAATTGGACATGTTGCTCTCGACGGGAGAGCGCGTCACCATCGCGTTGCTGGCCATGGAGTTACGAGGGCGTGGCATCAATGCGCGGTCGTTTACGGGTCGACAGGTCGGCATCATCACCGACCGCGCCCACACCAAGGCCCGGATCGCCCGGGTGACCGCAGATCGTATCCGTGAGGCGCTGGGACAAGGCGTGGTTCCCGTTGTGGCTGGTTTTCAGGGGATCAACGAGTTCTCGGATGTGACCACGCTGGGTCGAGGGGGGTCTGACCTCTCCGCGGTCGCATTGGCGGGAGCCCTGAAGGCCGATCGGTGCATCATCTTTACCGATGTTGATGGTGTCTACACCGCAGATCCGAACATTGTTCCGGCGGCAAGGCGGATCGATCGGATCGCCTATGAGGAGATGCTTGAAATGGCCAGCCTCGGCGCGAAAGTGCTCCAAACCAGGTCGGTCGAGTTTGCGGCCAAGTTCAATGTCCCTGTGGAAGTGAATTCCAGCTTCACAGACGGAAAGGGAACGCTCGTGACGAAGGAAGATAAGGATATGGAAGCAGCGGCCATCGCTGGTGTGACCGGGGATCGCAATCAAGCCAAGGTCACGATCATTGGGGTGCCGGATAAACCTGGGATTGCCGCCAGAATTTTTGGACCTGTGGCGGAGGCCAATATCAATGTGGATATGATCATTCAAAACATCGGCCAAGCCACCATGACGGATCTCTCGTTTACCATACCGCGTGCCGATCTGAAAAAGGCTGAGCCGCTCATTCAAGAGGTGGCGAAGGACATTGAGGCAAAGTCGGTGTCGGTCGTGGAAGCGATCGCCAAAGTCTCGCTTATTGGGGTGGGCATGCGATCGCACTCTGGGGTGGCGGCAAAAATGTTCGAGGTGCTGTCCCGGGAGGGCATCAATATCATGATGATCAGCACGTCGGAGATCAAGATTTCCTGCGTCATCGATGAGAAATATCTCGAACTCGCCATGCGGTCTCTCCACACAGCGTTCGATCTCGATCAAGCGCAGTCCTAAAACGGTCGGCCAAGGCCCGCCACTGGGCAAGCCGGTCACGCCTCTTAAACCGTGAGGTTGGGGCCTTCCGCCCTCCAGCCGCATTCTTCGGATCCGTTTCACGGCCGGCCGACTTGCTGCGCCGCCAACCCACAGAATCTGGCATGATTTCTCGACGGGAAACCGGTATCCTTCCAGGACAAGGCACGGCACTGACATCTAG
>CAZJOQ010000005.1:0-41959 GCA_964547625.1 uncultured Nitrospira sp. | reverse complement strand
GGAGTTACTAGTAGAACATGAGGATACCACTGAGCGCAGCATCAAATTGATTCCGCTATACACTGAATACCTTGTCCAGCATCCTGGAGAACCAGTCACCCTAAGAGCTAGAGCCAAGGCTCTGGAAAGGTTAGGGCGTTATCAAGAAGCTGAGAGAGATCTGGATGCAGTTATTTCCCGAAACCCTTCTGATGGGCAGGCCCTGGAGGGGCGGGCCCGGATTAGATATTTACAAGATAATTATGACGCTGCTTTGGAGGATATTGAAAAGGCACTCATGCAGCCAGAGAACAAGAGCGATCGATCATACTTGAAAGGTTCAATCCTATACTTCAAAGGCGAGTATGCAGAGTCCATCGATTCTTTATATGATGCTGAAGCCCTTGGGAACAGACTTTATACGCTCTTTTACCGTAGAAGCGGGGCATATTTTCAGTTGGGGCTTCTGGATGAGGCAATTAAGGATGTGGATGTAGTCCTCGCAGATAACAAGAGCGATGTTGCCGCAAGAAGGCGAAAGGCCGCATATCTTTCATGTTTAGGAAAATGGGAAGAGAGCGAAGTTTTACTGAAAGGTCTAGAAGGCTCTGCGTCGGATGAAATATATTGGACAATGACAATCTTACAAAACACTCTTGGCCTCAGAGGAAGCAAGAAGGCTCTCGAGTTCATTGCAGGGCTTCATGAAACCTACGTACTTTCTGAATGGGAACAGACAGTCGTTCTTTTTCTTGAGAAGGCCATGAGTGGGAAGGTTCCCGAAAAACGGGTGTTCGCCATCTCTAAAAGCTGGACAGCCCCATTTTGGATCCACATCGCTACCAATGACGAGAACGGCTGTAAAGCGTCTCTCGTCAAGCTCTTCGAAACCGGCTCTTATAGCACCTTGCGGTGGATTGTAATTGAGAGAAAAACTCTGAATCCATTCCTTCCGGTTTGGGCATTTCCACTTGTCGACCGTATTGACCAGGATATTCATCCCATGACCGAAGAATTGAGGTTGAAATATGCTCCCAAACAGTGTGGCTAAAGAGTGGAGGAAGTATTCTGTCGGACGGAATTGTGTCAAATTCTCGTATACGTCTTCTCCCATCCGCAAGTGACTAAAGTTCAAGCGCTGAAGGACGATCAGGATCTATAGTCTGTGGGATAAAAAGCTTTCAAACCTCGCGGCCTCACCATCAGAAGATTGTGATAACAATAGAAACAACTTAGCGCCTCAACACCAATCGAGGAAATAATCTAATCGTGGGTTTCCTGCCGGGGCAAATTCTCGGGATTTACAATCTATTCTAATCCAGCGGGAGGTCCCCGCCTGTAAAGGCGGGGGTGTGAGCAGGGTCCCGCGTCTTCCGGTAGACTGGCAGGCGTGAAACTGCACAGAGCGGCGCACACGGTCTACAAGACGCAGTACCACATTGTGTGGGTGACCAGATATCGCCGCAAGATCCTTGTCGAAGGCGTGGCAGCGTATTTGCGGATGAAGCTACGGGAAGTCCAGAAGTATTATCCTGACTGGCACTTCACGGAGATTGGGATCGACAAGGATCATGTGCATGTGCACATGGTGATCCCACCGAAATACAGCGTGAGTTTTGCGGTGGAGACGATCAAGAAGAACACGAGCCGCAGGCTGCGAGAAAAGTTTCGATTCCTGGATAAGGTCTATTGGGATCGCGGCGGCATCTGGTCAACCGGGTACTTTGTGTCCACGGTCGGGATTGCAGAAGAGATTATCAGGCGGTATGTCGCTCGACAGGGGAAGGAAGACGCGGGACAAGCGCAGCTTGAATTCTGAGAGAACCCCGCCTGTAAAGGCGGGGGGATCTATCCTTCGTCACTGCGAGCGTCAGTCAGGCCGTAAGCTCCCCTGTCAACGAGACACTGCCAAGGGAGAACTTCTAGGCCATGATTGATTTGGATCATGGCCTCGTTCATTTCTTTGTCCTTGCTCACACACCAGCCAATGCGACGATCTTCATGACATCCGTCTCGATGTGCGAACAGCAGGGGCAATAGATCGCCCGCTGTCTGATCTCGGGAAAGACAATCTCGACGCCGAGAATTCGTAGACAGCGCCGGACCGAAAGCCGGACGTTCATCACCGGTTTGCCCGGTGCGAGACGCTTCGGCGACAACCATTCATAGGAATGGGGCAGGAGGTCGCCGATTGTGTTCACTCCACGTTGTTTCAGATCCTGGTGCGCGCGGGTGTTGAGAAGCAGACTCGCGATGGGTTGTGACGCAAAGCGCCGCACCGCGTCAGGAGGGATACGGCGTCCCGTCCTCCGGTCCAGCATCCGTTGTGTCATGAAGCAGTAGGTGGCGTCGAGGACCACGAAGGTTCGTCCATTAAGGGCAGCGAAGATATGTTCGATCAGACTCTCGTCGCAGCGACGTTGTTCCCGGATTGAGTGACCAAGGCGTGCTGCTCGTTCGGTGATGGATACCCCATCACTTGCGCAATCCCATTCGGTCTGTGCCCAAGGACTGAGCCTCGAATGAACCGAGTCGAGGGCTGCGCGCCTGGTCGGATGGTTTACCACAATGTCCATCGTGAGCGTCGCCAATCGATCTTTCCGCATAGTAGTGCCTCCTCCCTTTCCTCCGATACGTGTTGACTCGGGAATCCTCGCGCCGCCGGAGCGCCCCTCTTCGCCTTGTGGTTACCCAGACAGCTAACGCAAGAGACGCGTGGCGCCTTGGTATTTATGAGGAAGAACAGATTTTGAGACCATCCCCTTGAGGTAGGAGAGGTTCTACGTAAGATGGGGGTAAATAGAGTAATACTAATGAGGTATTAACAATGAATTATTATTAATTAGTGTATAAATTAATATGTGGGTTTTAATAACAAAGAGGATAGCTTAAGAGGGGGACTTGTTTTGAGATAGGGTTATTCCCTGGCACTGAATCTGGAAGCGCCGTACCAGGCTAAATGTAGCACCATCGGCCGGCCTGGCAACCGTGCTCTCGCTCCAGCCAGACCTGCTCTGGTCAGCCTATTTCTTTGGGCAGAGCTGTAAAAAGTTGCGCCGCTTCACCAGGGTTTGGAACGGACTCGATCCCTGGATCAAGTAGTACTTCATCAATGCGGTTTGGCATTCTTTGGGAGCCTGTGGGCCTGCTGTTAGGCAGAGCAGACATTCACAGGCCAGCCTAGTGTCGCCTTCCAGGAAGGACGGTTGAGGCGCTGCTTGTGCCCCCACATCATGGGCCATGCCAATGAAGCCCACTCCCACAAGGACCAGAATCCAGTCGCGTCTCTTCCACCAATTCATGGGTTCACCTCCGTACGATCCGAGGACCTGTTCTCGACGACATGAGTCACCGGCCACCTAGTGTTCGCTCCAATGCAGGGTTCCTGGTGACGTTCGGCGCGCGTTCGGTCCGCGCGGCTGTGTAATCAAACCGCGGCACCACCGGTTCCTGGGTTCCAACGCGCATCGCCTCTTTCAGTTGATGCTGTTCACGGACCCCGAGGGAATCCAACTTGACGATGTCCCACCGATTACGAGTCGCTGGTTGTGAAGCCATGCCGATTGATTCGCCAGACTCATCCCGCAGCGGGACCGTGACGCGCTCATGTGCTTCTTGCACGAGTGCAACCGCATCTCCTCCTTTCACCTCACGCTGCTCACAGGCGCGGGCCAGGTCAACACCCCAGATCTCCCGCTCCCCCTGAGGGGTCGCCACCTTCACGAAATAACTCTTGTACTTCTGGGCATCATGCTCATAGTGGTCGATGCCATGGTCCACCACGGTCCCCACCACGACTCGTTCGCCCTGCAAGCGAGCCCTCGCTTCTTCCACGGCCGCTGTGATCATCGTCGGTGAGTCTCCACGCGCGCGTAGAATTGCTTTGAGTGTCGCCAGCGCGACCTGTTGCCCATCACTCATGGTCTTCTCCGATCGATGAGAAGGATCACTCGCTTCCCGCTTCGAAGTCTCTCGATCACCCTGGTCTTTCGAGGGCGGACGACGAACAGGGCGCTGGTCTCGTCGATCTTCGCGCTGCGCCAGATCGATCCCACGCGGGGTATAGCCCTCGACCTCGAGTCCGGCGATCGTCGCCTGGACCCAGGCTTCGGTCTTGAACTCATCCGTTCCATTCACCCGGACCACTGTCCATCCTTTTTCTTGGGCCCTCAGCACCATCCCGTGAATGACGCTCGGATCGTCATGTTCCGTGATCAGACGCTTCCCATGGTCGGTAAACGCGATCTTCGTCGGTTCACCTGGCGCCGTGCGGTAGTAAAACTGCTCGCCCGCTTCGAGGAAGCGCTTTCGCAACGATTCGGCTGCGTCACGGCGCTGATTGAGGCTCGGCTCCTCTCCGTCCTCGGTCTGGACTTTCTGTGCCGACTTCGGCTTGTCCGTCCGTTTGATCTCTGGTTCCTCATGGACCTCTATGTGATTCATTTGGGTTTCCTTCCTCCTATCCGTACCACTGCGGCCAGACGGTGGCTGGGTTTCTTTCTTTCACTTCAATTTCGACCCGCCGGTTCTTCGCCCGGCCTTGCTTCGTCGCGTTGTCCGCCACATGTTCACCGATCGGGACGATGGTGACCTGGATGTGGTCGCGCGCAAGCCCCTGGTGAATGAGGTACGTGCGGGCCTTCTGGGCCCGCTGCGTCGCTGTTTCTCGCTCGATCCACTGGTCCTTGTCGCCGTCTGTATAGCCACGGACTTGGAGACAGTGCCCGAGCTTCATCGCCTGTTTGAGATAGGCTTGCAGTGTCTTGCTCGGACGAAACTCTGAACGTCCTCTCCGTTGTGAGACGCGGAAGATGACGCTGTGGCGATGCAGTTCGACCTGTTCCCGTTCACCGAGTTCGATCATCCGGGGTGTCCACGATTTCGTGGCCAGCTCCTCTTTCATCGAAGCGTCGTGCACTGGCTCTGCCGACCTACCAACCCGACAGCCAACTGACCCCGACGTGACTTGTTGCTCCTCACGCTCCGCTGCATCCGTCGAAGACATGATCTGGGCTGATTCGAGAGAAACAGCACCTTCTTCACGCAGCGGAGACTCATTGGTCGGCGAAGTTCTCCGGTCAATTGTGGGGAGGCTGCTGAGCGACGGGAACGCAGCCAGGATCTTCTGACTGGACCGGGATCTGCCCTTCGCCATTTCCTGCTGTTGCAGCTGTAAGACCGTCACCGATGCGCTCAGGTCCTGGACCTGTTGCGTCAGCGTTTCCATGTGCCGCGTGAGGACACTCCGCTCCACCTTCTCCCGTTGCTCGATCTTCACACGCTCGCGGTACTGCGTGATCATCTCGTCGCTGTTGATGGGCACACGATTGACTCCGGACGGCACCACCGGCTTCGGCGCACAGGAAACTGTCACGGTGCAGACCAGGGCGATCACCAGAGTTATGAACCGTGCATGCTGTCTCGCTCTATATATGGATGTCGTCATACGTCCCGTTCCTCCTTGTCTCGATTCAACCGTGGCCGATCACCCAGTCGGTGCGGTGCTTCTTCTAGTAACTCTCGTTCGTCGCGCTGTGGTCCGGGTGCTTGCCGTTCAGTACCATGTACTCCTGTCTCGGCCTTGTCGGTCCATTGCAGTTGGGAAAAGAAGGCATCGACCAACGAGGTCACTTCTTCAGTGGCAGGCGGGTCGCGTATCACGACCGGCGGCAGTTGTGTGGGATCGATCGCCAGCCGCGACACCTCGACCGGTTCATTCGGTCGCAACGGACGCACCCGCTGTTCCACTTTGGCGCGATGGAGTTCCAGGTCCAGCTGGGGAATGTCGACTGCCAGCTCCCGCCGCACGAAGGCGGCCTCTTCCAGTTCAACCTGGCTTGGTATCCGACGTCCCATTACCGCGAGGGATGGACTGATCGTTTTCAATCGATCAATGAAGACCGGATCGGCATAGAACCTCGCCTTATCGCAGAGGATCGGCTTCGTATGTGTGAGAGTCAGTATCGCCCGCTGGTCTCCCAGTTCCTTCACTTCCTGTGGCAGCAGCAGAGGCCGCGCTTGCTCAGACCGATTGACCGTGCTCGAGGCCTGTTTATCCGTCCCCCAAGCCAGCGGTCGGCTCGTGCCGGTAGAGAGGGCTTCGGCCGTATAGGTCCCGAGCAGCTGGGAATAGTGCTGCGCGTCCCGTTGTTCGCGCGGCGCAAAGAGGATCTGGCAGGCATGGTTCGTGACGAAGGTGCGCGCGTCCTTTTCACCATAGACGGATTCCAGCTGCGAGAGGCTCTGAATGATCGGGAGCAGCCGCAGATTGTAGCCGGCCATGAAGCCGACGGCCTTGGCGAGCATATTGATCCGCCCGATGGCAGGGAACTCGTCCAGGATCACGAGGCACTGGTGTTTCAAGAGGGGATTCGTGGCGGGCAAGTCGATGGTGTTGTACTGAATCAGTTGGGAGAAAAACAGGTTGACCAGCAACGCCGCGTCGCTGAGCCGATTGGCTGGGATGCCGACATAGATCGACATCCGCTGCGCGCGCACCTGTGTCAGATCAAAGTCCGTCGCACTCGTCGCCGCATCGACAATGGGATTACTGAAGATGGTGAGGGGAGCCGTGAGCGTTGCGAGAATCCCTGCCATCGTGTTCTCGCTGGTGGCACAGAACCGGTGTAGGGCTGCCGTACAGTCGTCGCTCAGCGGGGCGTCACCCTTGGCTCTGGTGCTGATGAGACCTTGCAGGTAGTCCTTGATGGGTTGCCCCTTGCCGGAGGCTTGGCGGAGCACTTCCCCAAGACTGCAGGGTAGGGATGGAGTCTCCATTATATATAGCGTCAGGCCGAGGAAGAGATTACGGGCAGACTCGTTCCAGAAGGCCTCCTTCACGTGCTCCGTGGGATAGAGCACCTGGGCGATCGCCAGGATCTCGCCGACTCGGCGGATGGGATCACGATCGACGGCATCGAGGGAATTCCAACGATGGGTACGGCCGTCTGAGGTGAAGGGGTTGAACAAGAATACCTCATGGCCGTGTATTTGCCGGAACTTCGAGGTGTAGGCGAAGTTCTCCATCTTGATATCCAAGACGACGACGGAGTCGTCGTAATGGAGCAGGTTCGGGAGCACGATACTCACGCCTTTGCCCGATCTGGTCGGCGCCGCCAGTAAGACGAATTCCTGGCCCCCATAGACCAAGTACCGTCGTCCGAATTTTCCGACTATCACCCCACGCTCGCCATAGAGTCCGGCCTGTTGAATCTCAGCGGGGGAGGCGAACCGAGCCTCGCCATGGAGCGGTTTCCGCCGCTGCTGTAGGGAGAGTCCCATCAGGACGGGCAATCCGAACCAGACGAACCCTCCGGCGGCGGCGGACAACTGAAGCCGCTTTCGCTGGATCGGGTCCTCACCATAGGCTCGCCAGGATGTGGGCCAGGTGGTCAGTGACAGCTCGTCGGGCATTCGTTTGTTGATGACAGAGAACAGCACACCCGCAAGATAATCCGCGCCGCAGAGCCCAAGCGGGAGATACAGCAAAAGAGCGATGGCGATCAGGATTGGCTTGCGTAACATCTGTGTTCCTACGCCCTGACCAGGGTCGCTTCCCCGAATCGCGCCACGAGTTTCGCGATCGGGTCATAGTGCACTTCCGCCACGTATCGTTCCTTGTGAAGAGGCCGTCCTGCTTCATCGTGGTGATTGCGCGCGACCACATGAAGGATGACGTCGAGGGTCAAGGCCACGAGACGCTTCAGGGTCGGCACATCATAGGCCGCCGCCTGCTCGTGCTCCTTACACATGAAGACATACCGTTCCGCGGCGAGGGCGCAGGACTCCGCGTGATACGAGGTAATCGAGCCACTGTGTCCGGTGGTGAGGAGTTTCAGAAAGTCGAAGGCTTCGCCGCCGCGCAACTCGGCCAGCAACACCCGGTCCGGCTTCATGCGCAGGGTGGAGGCGATCAGCTCCGAGGGCGTCACGGTCGCGGTCCCCTGGCCTCCCTTGGAATAGAGAAGATGCACGCGGTTCCCGTGCTGCGGAAGCAGCAGTTCACGCACATCTTCGATCGTGATCAGTCGTTCTTGTTCCGGGATCGACTGACAGATGGATTTCATGAGGGTGGTTTTTCCTGAGCCTGTGTCCCCGACGACGGCGATATTCTTCTTCGCCAACACCGCCGCATGCATGAACGAACCCAACTGACGCGTGGCGAGGTACTCCACCAACTGTCGTTCGACGGGGTCGAGCTCGGCAGCTCGATCATCCATCGTCGGAGATCTGGCCCAGACGTAGCGGCTAAAGGCTCCCTCAACTTCATATTCGGCGAGGCTCTTGATCCAGGCGTTGGGACGGCGGATCGAGATGGAGATGGTGCCAAGTTCCACTGCTGGGGGCAGGACGATCTGCACCCGTTCGCCGTCGGGCAGCATGGCCGAGAGGATCGGATGGTGTGGCCCGATGGCTTGCTCTGTCGAGGTTGCGACGGCGGTGGCGAGCGATGTGAGGAGATCCAGGGTCAGGTCCGGTGCCTGGTGCCGCTGCCAGGTGGCGCCGATCTCGATGTAGACTTCCCCCGGTCGATTCACGACGATCTCGGTCACGCCGGGCAGAGCCAGGTAAGTGAGGAGGGGACGCAATAGCTCGCGCACCATCGTGTCGTGCGCGAGCAGGTTAGTGGGGCTGCAGTTCATAGACGGTGCTGAAATCCAAATCCCGCGCGACAAAGATCGTTCCTCGATCGCCTTGGTTCTTGTAGAGTGTCGGTTTGATGTTGATGGTCGATTGAAGAATCAGTTCCGCCATGCGGTTGCCCGTCGTGGCGGAATGTTGATAGATCCCCAAACTCTGCGCGCCGCTCGCGCCGGCTTGCGCCGCCGTGGCCAGGCCGATCCCGTCCTGCACGAGCGAGAGAAGAAAGGCCGCGCCCAACCGGTCCCACCAATGGTTATCCACGACACCCACCAACCCGGAGGTGCCGAGTGCGTCGGCGGCGGGTGAATTGAGATTGATGACGACTCCCATCGGAGTCTTCACTCTGGTCCAGAGGAGAAAGAGACGGCGCTGGCCCTGCGCCATCGTCGTCGCATATTCGCCGACCGCTTCCGATCCTCGTTCGAGGAGCACCACGTGGCCGTTGTCGCTGTAGACATCGCTGTTCAAGACACAGGTCGCCATGCCGGCGACTTCATTGATCACCCGCACGGTCAAGGCACAGTCGATCGTTCTGCCTTTTGGCAAGATGAGATTTCGATCACCCAAGAGACCGGCTTGGACTTTTGGGGTGTCCGATGGCGTCAGGAGCCCTCCGATGGGACCGGCTCCGCTGGCCGGAGGACCGGGTGGCGCCGCGAGACCGACGCTGGTCACTCCAATCGAAGGGCCGCTGGGTCCGCCCATGTACCCAATCGACGGTGGCGTCGAGCTTCCTGTGTCTGCCGTGCTGACCGGCATCGCTGGTCCGCCCAGCATGCTCCCAGGCCCCACCGAGTCTTGCTGTCTCGTTCCGTTCAGCAGCTCGCGCACCAAGGAGATGGCCGCGTCTGGTCCGGTTCCCGCTGGTGGAGTCCGGGGACCGTCCGAAGCAGGGGAGTTCGTCACAAGGACTTCCCCACCGAACCGACTGGACGCGCGTCTGGTGAGTGATGGGTTGCCTTGTGTCTGGTCAGAAGCCAGTGCCATCGGTCGGCTTCCGTCATCGATTCCCCGATCGAGGGACGACCGCATCGCATGGTCAGCGGATGCGACAGGCGACTGGCTGGTGGACCGAAGAAGTGCGGTTGTTTGTTGGGGTGGAAATGGATCAGTCTCGAAGACCCGCTTCAGTCCGATCTGGGCTGGTTTGTTCTCCACCTTTGCCGCCCGTTCTTCTTGTGTGGCTTCCGCCTTTCGCTTCGCGCTATAGGTGTTCGCTGCGAAGACGAGTCCCACCACAAGCACGATGGCCATCACGACCAGAAACGCCACACGCGCCGCTGTCTGGTTCGTCCCACCGGCGTGACGGTTAACCGACACAATCCCATCGACGATGGGAGGCTTCTGCTCAGCTTTCTCTCGTAACTCTTGTGGTTGTTCCATCCTTGTTCCCTCAGCGCAACGTCCTGGTGATGCCCGAAACGGTGGTTCCCTCAATGGCGGGCACGCCGGTCTTGTCGTGGGAATCATTCCAGATGCCGACCACGGCATCCCCCAAGCGCAACACAAACCGCCGTCCCATCCGCTGTACCACGGCGAGGTCCTTCTCCATGTGGAAATTGATGCGGGTCTCTTCACCCAACGGCGAGAAGTAGAAGATCGCGGGGATCTCGTGATTAGGCGGGAAGAGAAAGTAGGTGAAGCGGCCGTCGTCGAACACGAGCGAAGGCGCGATGTCGTCTCCTCCCGGAAGCACCTCCATAGAATAGGACCAATTGCGCGGTTCGGGTGTAAAGGAGTCCAACCGCTCGTGGAGGAGATCGGTCTTGTCGCGAGCATGCTTGGCGCGATGGGCCGAGGCTTGCATCGCCGTCATGGCGGCAGGAGTCGGCGGGACCAGTTGATGCCGGAAGATCACGCGGTACATCGGTTCAGTTTTTCCGTGTTGCCCTGATCCGGCGTGCTGTTTCCGTCCGATGCGATCGTCTCCCACGACGGTGAACTCCAGACTGTAGTCCCGTTTGTCCGTGCGAATTTCCAGATTGTTATGCGTCGCGTGATCTTTTGGTTTCACCCAGACCTGATTCGTCCCGACATCGGCCCTGATGCACCATTCCGTTTCCGGCTTCGCACAGTCCGCGAGAAAGCCGCTGCCGGCGATGACGATCCGCTCGTCGTCTCCCAGCACAATGCGCGTGACGACACCACGGCGCACCGTCACTTTGGTGACTTCGTCCTTCTGATAGGTCACATAGCGCACCCGCTGATCTCCATCGCCTGGCGCTGGAATCTCCGCTGCTTGTGATGAGACTCCGGAACAGAGGAGGGCGACGGTGAGCCAGGCGGTGATCGACCCTCGGTGTTGCTTCATGACGTGCATGACTATGCGTCCTCCTTATTTCTTCTCGACCATCGACAGGACTGAGGTTGGCGGCGTGATCGTCCCGATTTCCGCGTCCACCCGATAGCCCGTCACTTTGTAGCCGAGCGGGTTCTGGATCAGATCCTTCTCCTGTCCCTTCATCGTGTGGCGGTACTCATAGGAGACTGTCGCGATGAAATACTGCGGCGGCTCCAGGCTGTGCGCGTCGGTTCGCTTCACCTGCTTCTCGAACCGCACCGTGGCCTTCGGTCCGATCGCATCGCTGTGAACAGTGACGCTCAAGACGTTCACGCGCCATTCGATGCCGGTCCCCAACTGCTTATCGCGGGCGTGGACGCCGTCAAAGAAGCTCGCGTAGTCGCGACCGATCTCATCCGTACTCATCGCCAAGACCTGGTCGTAGTCGGCTTGGAGCAGCCGGTACGAGTAGGATTCTCGTGCGATCACGTATTTTTGCGTCCAATGTTTATCGAGCAATTCCTGATAGCCCAGCACGATCCGATCATCCGCCGCGCTCACCAGCTCCACGTTGCCTGTCGCGCGATCAATCGCGAAGACATAGGGCACGGTGGTCTTGAATGGAGCGAGACAAGCGAGGCCTATTCCTAAGATCACGGCCAAGACGCAGGCGGTGCCAGCGACCCACCAGGCCTTGCGTTCCGATGCCTCCAATCGCAGCCGCCAGTCGATATCCCAGTCGCGGCCCTGATCGTAGAATTGTGGTTCGTCCGCCGCGTTCACGAGTGAAGGGTCTGTCTGCTTCTGCGTCATCTGTTCCATGTTCCTATCCTCTACCTGATGAGCAGGACTACGGCGTCCAGGGAGTCATGTGGTCGAAGGTCCGGGACGTGCCGGGGGCCAGCATCTTCAGGACGCGTTCCTGCTGTTCCTGTTGTGCCGCTTTTTCTTCCGCCTCGATCATGGACTTCATCGTCAGAATCCGATTCGTGTCGTTGCTCACCTGGGCTTGCTCCGCGGCGATCCGGCCATTGAGTTCCAGAATCCCTTTCTCGTCCTCGGTCTGATTGATGCGGGTCGTCAAGGCTCGGATCTGCTGCATCCGTCCGAGTAGCATCTGATAGGTGTTCGCGTAGTAGGCCTGACTTTGCGGCGTCTGGTTGAGCATGTTTTGACAGATTCGCAAGGCATCGCCGGTTTTGCCTTCGCAGTTATAGATCATGCGGTTGTGACGAATGATCTGTGCCGCTGCGGTCATGCCCTGCACCCCGCCGGACCGAATGGCGTGGTACACGGCGTTCACGTCGGAGGGGACGACCCCGGCCAAGGTGAGGTTGTTCATGAGACTGCCCATGTTACGGGAGCCCACAATCGCATTGATTTGTTGCTCTGCTTGGAGGATCTGTTGCTGCATTTGCTGGAACTGTTGAATCCAGGCCAGGGCCTGCACGATGGATTGCACGAGATTGGCCGTGTCGATGACAGGAATCCCTCCAGCTTGAGATTTCGGCTCCGGACTAACGACGACCAGCAGGGCCAAGCTGATCGCGACCACGGTTCGTTTCATGCGGGACATGTCCTACTCCTTTCGCGAGACACTGTTGCGTAACCGCTCCAACGAGGTCCGTTGATAGAGATCGCTCCCTGGCTGGGGATTCCCGGCAGGGAGCTCGCTCAGTAGGTGGGCCGCCCCGGTTCGGGGCCCACTCAGAGATCCGCCGGTGGAGGCTACGGCCAACGGGACCAATCGACTCAAACCGGACGTGACGCTATGCACGAGCAGCATTCCACTCCTCGTGGCATCTCCGCCTGGGTTCCCCAACGAGAGACCTCCGGCCAAACTCGCCCCCAGGGACGCGACATGGAGCAGGACATAGGCGGCAGTGATGGAGAGAAACAGCAGGCCGACGACATCCGCCAGGATGGAGGAAACGGAATAGGCACTCAGGACATGCAGACAGGCATTCCGCAGGAGGCTCGCGAGAAACGTGATCACCGCCATGATGAGGACATTGGTGAAGACGGCGACCAACGAACTGGACAGCCAGTTTTCTGCATAGCGCTGCGTCACTGGAAACATAGCGCAGAAAATGAAGGCCGGCCCGACTGCGAGCAGCAGGGCGAGGCTCACTTTTGCGACGAGAAAGAGTCCCATGGCGACGAAGGCCATCACGATCGACGCCGTGGCGCAGATTCCTCCCGCGATAAAGAGTGAGAATTGCGGCACTAGTCCCGAACTCGCTTCGGTGAACAGGGTTTCCATCAGCGTCGTGAAGGGGTCGGCCATCTGATCGATCGTCCCTCCCATCGAGAGCACCCCGCCAAAGGCGGACGCGAAGGCTTCTTGAATGCCGTCCAACCCTTCCTTCACGAGGCTCCGATACTGCGGGCCGTTCAACGTCAGGCCGGTGATGAGCGCCACACGAAACCAGCGCCACACGAGCGCGGTGACCGGTTCCTGCACGTCGCCTCGCATGACTTGAAAGCCGCTCCACATGACATAGAGCGTCATGGCGGTCACGGCGACTGGCGTGAGTACTCCGATGACGGCATCACTGCTGGTCACGACATAGTGGTCTAACGCGTTGTTCACCGACTGTTCGATGTAAGTTGCCATCCCCATAGGTTGCGCTACGCGACTCCTCGTCCGTTCTCGTGCCGGAGACGTTTTCGCGCTGCGATGCGTTCATGAAACAACGGCAGCCAGTCAGTGGGATCGTCGCCCACTTCTTCTCTGATGGAATCCAGCAACGCCACGTTGTCGGTCGTGCCGGAGAGGACATTCAACAGATCCGTCATGCCACCCAGGTCGAATTGCACGATCGCCGAGCTGTGGCCCTGCTTTACGAGAAACAGACGGCTCGCTTCCCCCAGATTCTTGATGATGTGAAATTCCGCCTCCGTGACTTTGAACCCCTGCACGTAGTCGTCATGATCGGCGCGCGGATTGGGCAAGAAAATCTGCGTTACACTCTGTTCGACCATGGTTTTACCGATTGGATGTCGCAGCACGTCGGAGGGCGATTGGGTTACAAAGACGCCAAGGCCGGACTGTTTCCTGATGGTCTTTTGCTTGTTGAAGGCGAAGTCCACAAATAACGGGTCTTGTAGCGGCTTCCAGAATTCCTCCATGACATAGATGAAGGGCTCGCCGGTGATCAGCCGTTCGGTCAGATGGAGCAGGTAGGCCATGATTGGAGTGCGAACTTCGGGATCATCCAGAAAGTCCGTATAGTCATAGCCAAATAGCCGTGCCTCGCTGATCTCGTGGGTATCGGTTGGATTGTCGAAGGCCCAACCCAGCGCGTGACCGCGGGTCCAACGCTTCAACCTCGCCCGCACACTCTGCTCGCCAGTCGCCGGGAGGTTCTGGCGGAGGAGGGACAGACAACGCAGGTCCGGTGAGACCGCTTCACTCATCACCGTCCGCACAGCATGGCTGATCTCGGTCTGCTCCTTCGCAGAGAGCCGTGGAATCTCGTCGCCGGGCTGCTTCACGAGTTGGGCCACGAGCTGTTCGCAGAATTGCCAATTGTTGGGGTTGGGTTCGAGCTGCAAGGGGTTGAAGCCAGTCGGCATGCCGCGTTTCAGGGACTGATAGGTCCCGCCCATGGCCCGGATTCCGATCTCCGCGCCGCGATCTTTGTCGAAGACCACGCAGCGGAGTCCCTGGTACTTAGTAGCGAAGGCCAACAAGGACAGTTCGAGCGCGGTCTTGCCCACCCCCGTGCTGCCGCAGATAAAGGTGTTGCCCGGATACTTTTCATCGCGCGAATCCCGATCCTCCGGTGACACGTGGAAATTGAAATAGTAGGGCTGCCCACTCGGGGTCTTAAACAGGGCCAACGCTTCGCCCCAGGGATTGCCCGCTCGTTTTCCGCGCGCAAAGTTGTGAAAGGGACTGAGGCAGACAAAGTTCCGGCTCGTGATGACGGCTTCACGCGGACGCAGACCCCAGTTGCCCGGGATCTGCGAAAACCAGGCACATTCAGGGATCGCATCGACCCGCGCCATCTTGAACCCTGGCCCGTCCTGAAAGACGGCCCGAGCATCGGCGAGCGCGGTGCTGACCGATTCCATGGTGTGGCCGAAGATGGCCAGACTGTAGTGGTACTGGCCTAGATCGATGAGGCCGCTCTGCAAATCATCCGCAGCCTGGTCCATCTGTTCGATCTCGTGAGTCGCCGCGTCTTCCGAGGCAATCAAATGCCCTTTCTGAGTGGCGAGCGATTTCAGGGCCGCGCGTTTGTTGAGGCACGAGAAGCTTTGGGTCTCGATGTACTCGGCGTCGCTGTAGAGCAGGCCGTTATTCATGCCCGGTTCGGAGAACGGCGGGTACTCTTGCATGTCGAGAAACCCGGCGAATTTCTTCTCGCGCGGGTGCCAGATTTCCAGCATGCCGGTCCGGTCGCCGAAGTGCAGGCGAGAAGAGGGGAGGTACGAGGCCAGCGGCGCCCGGCGGAGGGGGATTTCTTCCCAGACTCCATTGATGAGGTAGCTCAGAAAGGCCAGCTGGTCGGAGTAGACGATGTCCTGTTTCGTGTAGGTGCCGAGGCGTGTGGGCCCATAGCGACTTAGACTTGCTTCGAGCTGTTTGCCCATGTCTTCCAGAATGGTCAGCTGTGCGGTTTCCTGCTCTCGTCGTTGAGCCAGGGTGCGGGTGCCCATGCGAGTGAAGAAGCTTGCGACCTTGGATGGAAAGGGTCGGTAGAGCAGGGACAGGTACAACTCCGTCGCCATTTGTCGATGCTGGGTGAACGACTGATAGTAGCGATTGGTCAGGTGTTGACAGAATGGATTGGGCGAGATGCCATGCAGCCGCTCAGTGACGACGCGTCGAATTTTATGGGACCAGAGGGCGAAGGAGCCGCCGCCCAAGGATCGGATAAACTGATGTAGTGCTTCTTTGCGCAGGAGCACCTCGGATCGGTCCGCTGTTTCGAACGTGATCCCCTCCAGTTTCCAGCAGGCCAGGTACTCGCCACCGGTCAAGGTGATGACGGTGGGCGTGATCGCCGTGCCCAGCGGGATATAGTCACTCGCGGGGATCTGCGCGGACGCGGCTTTTGTGAGGGCAGCTCTGGTTCTCATTCTTTGTCTCTGTTCAGTCTGCTGCATTGAGAACACTCAGCACCTCAGCTCTTTCACGATGAACGTCGTATCTTGAAGGATAGAGGGCCATAGGAAATGGCGCCCCACGTCGTGCGACTCGGTCCGTGCCGGAGTCGCATCCGCGCCCGCATCATCACTTGGCGCAAGCGTTGATCGTCCGTCTTCGTCGTCTGGCGCATCCAGAGCACGATGGGAATCGTGATCAGGACAATCCCAAGCGAGAGGTACCCGCTCACGAGGTAATACAGCCAGACCGCCAACAAGAGGGTCAGCCCACCGATCAGAATCAACGGCACAATCGGCACGCCGCCCAACATCGCGGGCCTAGTGCAACCGGTGAAGATGGGATCGCGAAATCCGTCCATGTTAGTTGATCAACCAGGCCGCGATTCCCGCAGCGCCGCCAACTAGAATTCCGCCAATCACGACGTTACTCACGTCGGACCATTGGGCATGGCTGAAGGCCATCTTGAACCCCGCCCACATGATGGCGACGGTAAAGATTGTCACCGCCACACTCGTCAGGACCGTTTGCACGTTCTGCATCACCGTGTTCACCTTGGTGATCTGGGCCCAGGCCGGGTCTGATTCCAACAGGATGACCACCCCGAGGAGCCAGGAAGCAGCTGCCATCAGACGCCCATTCCCTCGGCTGACCTCTATCCCTGACATAGTTTCCTTAGTCACACCCGCTCCCGTCATGCCGTTCTCCATCTTCCTTCCTTTCTGTGAAGTGGCCTCTGTAGCCAGTTTGCAGAGCCTTCTGTGCTCGCAATACTCGCCAAACGGGGTGACATGTAGTGAGGTTCAGTTTTTGTTGCAAGCCTGTGTGAACTACGTAGGGTCAGAGATGAAGACTGAAAAGAGCAGGGTTGAGAGGAGTGGACTGATCGCAAGCCGAGAGAACAACCGCGACGCGCCCTGTTAGGAGCAACACACGATCGTCATGGTGGGGGCCTTCTTTCCTGCTCTACCGATACCGCCACTCCGTCCATGTCCCATCGAACTAAAATCAGCGCGTTCATCTGTCATCGTCGGCTGATCGGAATTGTTCTGCCATGGAAGGCCGATGGTCTGCCGCGCACGGATCGCCTGAGGCAGCGTCCGCGCCAGCAAGGTCTGTCACGGTCGCCGCTGAGGGCTCATCCGCCCGTGCTTCCTCGGCAGTCCTCGCCCTGTCACCTCCGTTGTCCTGCTCTGGCGCTTCGGTTTCTGCAAAAGCGCCAGTTCGTTCAACTTGCAGGAGGTGCCACCATGGCCAAACAATCCGTCAACCGACTTCCCGTTCCACGCTTTATTCCGCGGTACCGTATCACGCTCGTCTCTGAGGGTGGACACACCGCTCCCTGCGGTCTTCTTCGCGATTCCGCTGCGGCAGCCGAGGCGTTGCGCCCATGCTTTGCAGGTCTCGATCGCGAGCAGTTCCTGGTCTGTTGTCTCGATGCCAAGAACGTCAGCATCGGCGTGAACATCGTCTCGATCGGGACGCTCACGCTCAGCCTTGTGCACCCTCGTGAAGTCTTCAAGCCAGCCATCCTCCTCAACGCCTGCGCAATCGTTGCCTGTCACAATCATCCCTCCGGCGATCCCACACCAAGCTCTGAGGATCGGACGCTCACCACACGACTGCGGGACGCTGGGGACTTACTGGGTATCAGGCTCCTCGATCACCTCATTCTCGGTGACGACCGTCTCTATAGTTTTGCAGATCAGGGCTGGCCGCTGTGAGGCGACAGCGAAAATCCCGTTGCAACTCTCGTCGATTATGCATTTGAGCGAATGACGCATGTCGACATATCCGGAAGATTCCAGGTCCCTACCGCACGTGGTGGTCTGCTTCTGCAGGGCGGAAGTGCAGCAGCTCCTGGAAGGTGCGGAGCGAGCGATTACGCCGATTTGAGAGAGTCTTTCTGGCGGGGATGCCAAATCGTACAACTGAATTCGACTGCCTTGCGCTCGATTGGGTCGTATCTCCACTCCCCTTGGGGCGTCACTCTCTTCAGGAGGTAAGTCGATCACCCTTGCCTGGACATATTTAGGTTTGCCTATCGAACTTCTACTCTTTGATCATACGAGCTGCTGGTGATTAGCATGCACGTAGAATAAATGTTCTAACACTTTATGCTTTGATAGAAGCTTCAACTTCATGGCAGATGTACTGCAACAAGCCGGTCACGGACTATACGCAGAACCGGATCAGAAATTTCCGATGGCGCTATATTGTAAATTCCTGGCCTGGTGTCGAGAGGATTTTTCCCTCCGTCAATCGACATGTGGTAATACTGCGACGTGCCTCGCATGATGGCAAAGCGATCCTCCCGTGAGATGTCGTACTTTATGAATGACGCTCCTAATTCTTGATGAATGCGATCGAAGAACTGCGCATCCTCACCCCAGTCAATATGCGGATAGCCACCTACTTTTTCCCACAGCTCCTTACTGAACATAACCCAAGGATGACTTATCCATCCGGGGACGGATTGATTGTCGTGAAGATCTTCGTTTCCCCAATACGCCCAGAATTCGGAAGGCCGATAAAATGGAGTGCCCAGTCGATCCATCTCACGCCATGAGAAGGAAAGCCTCCACGGGAAGTAAACATCGTCATCATCCCAGACAGCGATAATTGAGCCGTTGGCTAATCGAACGCCCTCATTGCGCTTTTCGCCCAACGATGGAAACCGAGTATCTTGGTTTATGATACGGACATTTGGAAAATCTCCGTTGAATTGCTGCTCCCTACAATCATTGAGAATAATCAGTTCTTTATTCGGATAGTCCTGTGCCAAGAACATCGCGACCGATTCGTTCACGTATGCCGGACGACCGTACGTCGGCATGATACAACTTATGATTGGTAGTGATTCCAATGAATGAAAATCTCGAATGGCAACGCTGGCAGTCGACGCTTACCTGAGTCTCTGCCAGCTGGTAAAAACCTTATCCCACGACTTGCTTGCCACTGAAAATCCCGCTATCGCTTCCAATCTGTTGCGTGCCGCATAACGCATTTGTTCACGTTCTTCTTTCTCAAATGCGCAGCGGGACGCTTTGTACACAAATTCACGATCATCGTGGCAAAGCCATCCGGTCACGCCATCTTCAACCAGGGTGCGCCAACCACCTCGATCATCAACGACAAGGATAGAGCCCGATGCCATCGCTTCGAACGCGACTCGCGGCAGGTTTTCATACGTGTCGGTAGCCATAATTACCGCTTCACAAGTTTGGTAAAACTCTTGTTGGGTCATGCCTCCCTCAGGATATGTATTGATGTAGGAATCTGGTTCCCGACTGAACTTATTCCTGGCACGCTGATCCCAACCAACAATGTAGCCCTCCTTGAGCACGGGGGCTGTCATGGTTTCGTAAATCCAAAGCTGTCGAATATTGAACTTGTCGGCATCTCCGCGAGAGATGCGCCCAAAACGGAACTTATCCTGCGGCCGGTCGTTCCGTAAGGGGAAATCCGTTGCGTGGAAGTAGGGGACGATCATCAAGGGGCGAAATGGCTGCCCCAGCGTTGCAAGACGACTTCCCACCCGCTCGCGTCCATGGTGGGTCTGGTACAGGTGAAAATCGATGAGTCCCTGCTCTTGGGAGCGCAGTTCCGCATCGAAGTTCCAGGTCATGCAATTCACAAAGGTCGTCGTTCTGGCCCACTTGCGAATCTCAGGAAGGTTTTCAAGGAACTGACCGTTGCAGAAGCTTATGCAATGAAGCCCATCCAGCGACGGCCAGTCACACGGCATATGATAGACGCAACCTCGCTCTTCCATTTTCATCGACAGACAATTCGCATCCAGCGAACTGGTGTGACATATATGGACCTTGATGCCCATTGATTGCCAGCAGTGGATCTGATGATCCAATTCAGTATCTGCTCCTCCCAATGGGCTGGGGTGTCCAATGACGCAAAGTTCTTCAACCATGTCATTCCTATTGGAATCAATTTTCAATATAGGAATCGTATAATAAAATTTGACTTCCCTCTTTTTCTACAGGAATCTCCAGAGCCTCAAGCCGCTCAATTGTCGCTCATCTATGTAGTTACGTGGCTGTGAGAAGAAGAACTTTATGGGCATCTTCTAGCGGACGGCGGAAAACCGAGTTGAAACAGACCGGCATATCTAGCCTCCACTCTCACAAACTAGCCCTTTCTTACGAGAACGGTGTCTCATTGTTCTCCTCCGGTGCGTATACTGCCGTGACGGGTTGGTTCATGCGGTGGCCGCCACGAAAGTGGAGCTCCGCACTCGGCTGCAGGACGCATCTGCAAAGATGAACAGCTAGCCGACTCACTGCACACCTCGGAGCTTGACCTTCCCTAGCATGTCGACCGTCTTTAACTAACCGGAGACCCTCCCCCACGTAGATGGGCGTCCTTTGACTGACAGTGTAGCCAGGGGTATTGCGTGGCCACCATCGATGGCACTGCTCCGTCGTATCTTATGCTGGAGGAAGGCGATGAGAAGGATGTTCCGAACACTGCTTGCGTCGATGTGGTTGGAACGCTGCCCCCGCTCCATGGACCTGATCATCGCCGAAGACGTGATTCGTGCGGTTGAGGTCTACTTCGCAGGCGGAGCAATCGACCACCTAACGCCCGACGAAGTGCGCAACATTGCTGAACTCGACGTCGAGGAGGCTCAATAGAGCTTGCTTCCCGGCTCGGCTCTTCCTACGGGATCCCGTTCGCAGCGATATCGATCAGAATGTCGCGTACGATGAAGAACCACTGGTCGTTGATAAGCGTCTCGACAACGTTTTTTTGATCCAAGTCCCGCATAAAGGGCAGAATGACAATCTGGTCACTCGACCCTCCCTGCTGAATGGCGCCTGCCAACTGGCATCCAAGACGATCGACGTATCCGTTCAGTTCCTTCCAGTTGGTGTGACCGCCGGTTCCGGTCTTCGCCTGATAGTCCTGGTTCCTGTACTTAGCCTGTCCAGGTGTCGGGTGAAAGTAGATGACGACGTTCGTGAATTGCGTGATGCCAGTGTCCGGAATCGCTACGCCAAACCAGTTCGGACCCTTGGTTACATCGACGCCGTTCTGCATCAGCTTGTACACGAGCGACACAAATTTCAACGAACTTCTCTCAAAAGTTAGATCGCCTGTGGTAGCTCCTGGAGGACCAACGCTGGCCGGCTGGACGAGCAGCTTCAGGTCTACCGGGTGACGTCCAGTACCACGGGTGAACTTCCTCAGTTGCGCGTCGTCCGCGCTCGGCGAGTCCAGCGGTATGCGGACTACCTGAAATGCACCGGGCCCGGTCGGCCGGCTGACGGTCGCTACACCGGCTGGCGTCGCCGCTGTAGTGTTGTGTAACGCCGCATGAAAAAACATGAAATCTCGGATCAGATGATGCGTCTTCTCCCAATCTGCGGTGTCAGTTCCACCTGTACTGTTGGGTGCGGCCGGCGGCAGCGGCGGAATCTCGGAGCCGGGGTCCGCGAGCGCAGGACTGTATAGTTGCCATCTGCTGAAGGGAAGTCTGAAAACCGTCCCGTCGCCGCCAGAGGCGCTTTGCCAATACCGGGTGATCGGCTTGCCCAGTGCCTTCATCCGGTCCTCCTTCCTCTCCTCCTTCAAGATGCCGCTGTCGAAGTCCCACGTCTCAGCGAGAAACGTGTCAAGTAAGCCGCTGGCTTCTTCCTGCCTAAACTTGTTCGAGTAGATGCCGGCGTTACTGATTCCAGCGATCACGACCCGCTGAAGTTCGGGCGATCTCGACGAACTGCTAGAACTTGAAGAGCTACTGCTGGAGCTTGGCGACGACGAGCTGCTGCTCGAGCTCGACGGACTGCTGCTGGAACTAGACGAGCTGCTGCTCGAGCTCGACGGACTGCTGCTGGAACTAGGCGAGCTGCTGCTGGAGCTGGGCGAGCTGCTGCTCGAGCTCGACGGACGGCTGCTCGAGCTGGATGAGAGACTGGAGCTGGATGAGCTGCTCGGCGGGGGAATGTATTGACTACTCGAGCTACTGCTACTTGGCGGCCGGACCACTGGTGGACTGGGCCCGCATGGTGGTGCACAGGGTGGTGCGCAGTTGGGTGGGTAAGGCGGGAACGGCGGAAATGGTGGATACGGTGGATACGGTGGATAGGGAGGAAACGGTGGATACGGTGGCGCAGCTGGACTGCCTCCGCTCCCACAGCTCTCTGCCTGCCCTACTCTCTCCCGGCAACGAATAACTTCGCCTCGCAGGCGCTCGATCTCACATCGCATCTCGGCGAGGCACCGGTCCCATGCCTCGTTCTCGCGCGAGTCATACAGATCGCGGCGCAATTCCTTCAGCTCACGCAGCAGTTCGTCCTCGCACCTTTTTGAGTCTGCGGTGGGGCCGTGGTCATGCTGGGAGCAGTCGCGTAAGTCTTGCCTCAACTCCTCGACGACCGACTGCAATTGTTGGATGAGTGCCGGCAGATGGCCCGGTGCGGATTGACCACCGTTCGATCCCCCCTGACCGGATTCACTGCTTTGTTGCCGCGAGTCTTCGGAGCGGGATGTTGGCTCTTTTTGGGACATGACCGTCCTCCTGCCACTCCAATTGAACTATCGAAGATTATTTTGCCACATAGAACTACTACTCGTTCCAAGTACGATCGGTGGGGCTTTAATGCCAGTAGGCGGGCGACTTGATGAAGACGAGCTACTCTCAACGGGCTTGGGAACTGCTGGAGGAGGCTGAGGGTCTGAGTGCACAGCATGCTCGCTACACTTGGCACATCCGCAAGGCGCGGACCCACAACACCCACAATTCGGTGGGAATGGTGGATACGGGGGATAGGGTGGGAATGGTGGATACGGGGCAAATGGCGGATAGGGTGGATGCGGCGGGGCAGCTGGGCTTCCTCCGCTCCTATAGTTCTGTCCCACTCTCTCCCGGCAGCGAGCGATTTCGCCTCGCAGGCGCTCGATCTCACATCGCATCTCGGCGAGGCAGCGCTCTCGCGTCTCACGCTCGCGTGCCTGATTCAAGTCGCGGCGTAACCCTCTCAGCTCGCTCAACAGTTCGTCGTCACAGTTTCTGGAGCGTGATCGATAGGGGGTGGAGCCGTGGTCATGCTGGCAGCAGTCGCGCAAACCTTTCCTCAACTCGTCCACGACCGTCTGCAATTGCTGAATGAGCTCCGGCAGATGGCCCTGTTCTGATTGACCGGCGTTCGATCCTCCTTCGCCTTGCTCGCCATCCTGCTGTCGCGCGTCCTCGGAACGAGATGTCGGCTCTTTCTTGGACATGAAACCTCTCCTGGCACTCTTAACGGCTATCGAAGTGTGTTACCCACCGTAGAGTTGCTACTCCTTCTAACTAACTAAGGCGGCTCAGTATAGACTGTTGTTTCTAATTTTAAAAGCTGATAAGTAAGGCTACTAAGTGAGCGCTTGTTGTGCCTCGTCGGGGTGTGACGAGTTGGTCATACGTATCGCCTGGAGGGTAACTCGGTGACGAAGTGGAACGACCGAGGCAATCCGTATTCCAACCCAGACGATGGGGAACAAGCTGAACCGCCGGTGCCGTCCGATTCCGCGTGCACGTCACCCCCATTTCCTCCGTATCCACCGTTCGCACCGTATCCGCCTTACCCACCATTTCCGCCTTATCCTCCATATCCGTCCAATCCTCCCTGTCCTCCGTGCACCTCAAGCCCACCTTACACACCGATCACTGCGCACGGCGCCGGTGCGATGGATGGTGCGGACGGGGACAACAGGCCAGAGGGCGGTGGCAGCGGGTCACAGGGGGGTCACGGCAATGGATCGCAGAGCGGGGGCGGCACCGGTCAGGAAGGTGATCATTCCGGCGGAGGTCACCCCCACGATTCGGGCAGTACGCAAATTTATCCGCCGCGGGTGTCAGTGCGGCGGCCTGATGATCTCGTTGTCCTCGATCTCGACTTCGCAGGCTTCACCCTTGAAGGCCAACCACCTCGCCTGACGCGCGCGCGCGCCGACGCGTACATCGTTCTCGGTTTTCCCCCGCAGTGCTTCGGTGAAGAAGCGTTCGAGAAGGCCGGCGGCCAAGTGTTCGAACCCTCGGACGCCGAAGCACTTGAAGTGACCGACGTGCTCGGCTATCCGAAGAAGAACCTTCCCGGCGCGACGAGCCAGCCGCCAACGACGCTGCCGCTGGTGCGCATGCGCATGGCGGGTGCGAGCCGCGTGGTCGTGACCATGCCCGCCGGTGTCGACATCTTCGGCTTCGATCTCGCGAGCGTACTCACCGCGTTGCGCGAATGGCCGATGCGCTTGGACGGCAACGCGGTGCCAGATCCTCTACGTGCTCGGTTGGTCGGGCACCTTGCCGAGATCGCGACAAACCTTGCTACGGCGCAGGCAGCCGTCACCGCCCAAACTGCTGCGACCTTGTCGAGCGGCGTTGTGAGCACGACGGCAAGCCTGAGCGGCGGTAGCACGGGTCCAGCCATCGCGACGACTGGGATCGACCTCGTGACCTCCGCCGCGCTCGAAGCGGCCTTGCGTCTTGCTCGCGCACCGCACGCGCCGGCCGCCGATGTTACCGCGCTCGAACTGCCGTATCGATTGATGATCTCACCCGTTGCGCCGGCACGCTGGCGACATGCGGATCGGCCGGTTGAGCGCGGCGGACGTGTCGAGTTGTGGCACACGCGACTCACCACCGCTGAGCGTGCGACTGGTCCAGATGCGCCCAGTGCGATTCGCGCGTTGTGGTCGCCCGACTATCGGCCGCCTGAGCGCATCGATGAATTGGTGCGGCTACTCTCCAAACAACCTGCACCGCCGACCGGACCCGAACCGAACCCCGACCTGCTGCGCATGAGTCTTGATCCGCTGGATCGCTCCATGCTCGTCACCCTGATGGCAGGGTTCGATGCGCTGCGCGACAACGGCACGCCGTATCAGCCGCGCGCGAGCGAAGCAGGTCGTCTGCAGCTCTCGTCGCTCGGCGCTTTGCTCGATGCCGAAGGCGAATGGCGCATCTTGCCGGCCGACATCGATCTCCAGCAATGGCGACACCTCGCAACGCTCGGACGCGATCACTATGTCCGTGTGATGTACGCGGGGTACTTGTGTCCGTTCGGCCACGCCGCGTCGCTTGTGAAAGTGACTGAGCGTGTGTTCGAGACGGTGGGCGGCGGGCGTGTCGCGCTTTTGCGGCAGCGCTTCTTCGTCGCGGTGCGTGAGCCGGTGCGCGAGTACGACGGGGCGAATCATGTGTGGCAGAGTCGTAACTTTCCATTTCGACGCGTCGAGATCGTGAGTCGAGTCACGCCCGACCTTTCCGATCCAGGGATGGGCGCAAGCGCTCTCGTGCCCGGTCCGGACGGCACGGCCTACGGTCCGGGCATTGCACCGCGCATGGTGTTTTGGCCGATGGTCCCGAGTACATCCACGAATGTGCTCGCCGATTTTTCGTTTCGTATCGACGCGACCGACATCGCCGGCGAACGCGTCTCGTTCGCCATGCCGCTTCTTTTCGTCGGCAAGCTCGCCGACGATCGCGTGGCCGAGCAAGTCAAGTCGGGCTACAACAAACCGTCCGAGGCAACCAGGCGGCAAACCTGTCTCAGTGGCGCGGCGATTACGTATGCGCCAGACGATCCCGCCGATCCTGGCGCGACGCGCCTACCCACGAATCGTCTCGAGTTTCGTGCCGGCACCCTACGTAGGAACGCGAGGCCGGCGTTTTATCCAGAGATCGATCGCGCCGGCGTCGGCGTGAAGCCGATTCAGCGTATGCTTGCACAGCCGGGCTTCATCGCCGAGGTTACGTTCCCGGATGTCTTCAAGGAGGACGGCTTTGCTCCGGGCGCAAATGCCGGTGCCATGTTCTTGCAGCTCGTAAATTCGCGCCCACTACCGTTCGGTGATGGCGTGAATGATGCCAAGAGCGACGCGCTCGGCGCGCTTGCCAGTCCGCAACAACAATTGCTCGGTCTCTCGCGTAAGCTCGGACCAGTAAGCGGACTCGCTGCCACGGGAGTCGAGGCGGTACGCGACAAATTGAAGGAGATCGTAGGAGGCAAATTCGATCCAAAGCAGTTCTTCGACGGCGCAAAGATTTTGGGTGGTGTGCCGCTCGCCGAGATTCTCGACGTCGCGACCAATCTAGCCGGTGCCGATGTCCCGAAGATGATCTCACGCGAGCTACCCGATCGCATTGAGGCGACGTTCGATTGGGCCACCGAGGTGAAAAAAGGAGATCCGCTCGGCCTCTTAATCCCCCACGCCGACGAGACTGGCGCGAAGACGCGTTTGGTGATGCGCGGCGCAATGCAGACGCCTCTTGCGCTAAACGCGCGGCCGACCGCGAGCGCGGAAGCGTCGCTCAACAACTTCAAGGTGAATCTCTTCGGCTGCATCATCATTTGGTTCGAGCGCATCGACTTTAAATCCAAGCTCGGCGAGAAGCCCGAGGTGGTCGTGCGTCTGCGCGACGGCGACGACGCGGTAAGCTTCGGCGGTCCGCTCGAATTCGTGAACAAGATCCGCACGCTCATTCCGTCCAATGGGTTCTCCGACTTGCCGGGCTTGAAGGTCACGCCTTCCGGCATCAGCGCGTCTTATTCGCTCGCGCTGCCGGCGGTGCAAGTCGGCGTGTTTGCGCTCTCCAACGTCACGCTCGGCGCCGGATTTCAACTGCCTTTCGATTCGCGACCGGCCTCAGTGAAGTTCTTCTTTGCCGAGCGCCAGCGGCCGTTCAGTTTGACGATCTCGCTGCTTGGCGGTGGCGGATTTTTCGGAATCGCGATTTCCACGCGCGGCGTACAAGAGATCGAAGCGGCGCTTGAATTCGGCGCGCAGCTCGCGATCAATCTTGGTGTCGCTTCGGGCGCAGTTGAAATCAAAGCGGGCATCTATTTCCATTGGCTGGAACCGATCCCCGACAAGGGTATGGCCGAGCTCTCCGGATATGTGCGCATTCATGGCGAGCTGACCGTGCTCGCGATCATCAGTGCATCGCTCACCTTCAATTTGCAGTTGGGCTATCGGAAGGAATCCGGCAAGTCGATCGCGTTCGGCGAGGCTACACTCGTCGTCGAGATCGAAATCCTATTCTTGAGTATGTCGGTCTCGGTAAGCGTGCGCCGCGAATTCGCGGGTGGTGACGCTGATCCGACGTTCCTCGATCTTATTCCCACGGCCGATGTATGGCGTGAGTACTGCGAGGCCTTCGCGATCGAAGGCGCGCACGCCTAGAGGAGTAACGAAAGATGCCCCGCCAATCCCTCGTCTGGACCGCATTGCCCGCCGGCTACACGGCCGACGGCAAGGGCTTACGCGTCTCAGTGCATCTCGCGCCGCGACTCGATCCGCAAGCGGGCGCGCCGGAACTTAAAAGTTTCGCACCGGACTGGACCGATTGGCCAAGCGCGCTTGCAGTTGCGAAGTTCTCAGTGCGCTTCGGTGTGCAAGTGGTGACGATCGCCAATGGAGTGACCGTCGGCGCGAATCGCGTCGACGGCACACTTGGTGTAGCGGACACGACGGTGTGGCAAGCGCTCTTCACGCCAAGCTTACCTGTGCGCGGTTTCGCGTTCGAGGATCTATCGCGCGCGAGGCTCATATCGTTCGACGCGAACACCATTGCGCAAGGTGTCACGCAGCTCTACGGCGCGCTCGGCGCGAGCGCGACCGACGACCTGCCCCGTATTTCAGACTTCGTCGATGACAATTCATGGGGTAGCCTCATTGGAGCAGTGAGTACGCTCGATCGAGCGTCATTCAATGGTCACTCGTTCTTGCGTGATCCGGCTCTTCAGCTTGCCCAGCCGAGTGGCACGAGTGATTTTGCCAAATTACATTCTATGAGCATGCCGAGCGAACTCGCGCGTTTTCAGTTATTCCACACCCCGGCTGCACCAGGCGCGCCGCGCAAGGAAGTGCGCACCGACGATTCGCGCATCTGGGAACGTTGGCAGGAGCCGCGACTCGCGAATCTGCCGGCGAAGAGCGATCTGGCAAAGACGCTTGACTTCCATCGCATCGTCGCAGCGATGGGTTCGTATCCGACGCTCCTGCGTAAACTCGGGCTCGTAATTGATTTAATCGTGGACGCGGCGGCGTTTACCGCATCCCCCGACGCACCGCTCTCGGTCGATGTCGACCTTCCCGCAGGCCACCTCGCTATCCCGCGCTCGAGCGATGCGAGTCCGCGCGTGCGCACGCAGCTCAGCGCTACGCACTTTCAGCCTGTGGACGACCCCGCTGCCGATACGCACATCGTCGACGGTCTGCTCGATCTCGATCCGGCGCGCTATTCCCTCATGCAGGTCGACGTGGATGGCGCGGGCTTGAAGCTTATGAACTTCCTGCGCTCGCTCGGGCGACGTCTGGAACACGTCGCCCGCGTGGATTCAGTCACGCGTCACGAAGATCGCACCGGTGCCCCGGCGCTGCGCAGCGCCGGGCTCGCTTTGGTCCAGCGTGGCCGCGCACAAACGCTCGGCAAGCGTCTGCAGGCCAACCTGACTCGCAATGCCGCGTTGGAGAGCCGCTTCGCTGGTGGAGGCACGACGCTCGATCTGCATTGGCAAGATGTGCTGCGCGGTTGGCGCATCGATATTTGGGACGCGATGTCCGGTCGCTGGCAGTCGCTCTGCCGGCGGACCGCGCGATACGAACTCGCCGGTGGCGCGGTTGTCGTCACGCCGCTACCCGAGGAAGAAGCGACGGTGCGCATGGCAGGCACGCGTCCGGCCGATCCGGCGGTGTCGGTCGACACCTTGCGTTTGCACGAGACCGTCGTCGCGTGGGCCGGCTGGAGCCTCGCCGCGCCACCGCCGGGCCGCGCGGTCGATCCCGCGGATGGTGTCGATAAGACCACTGCGCAAAGTTCCGCCGAGGTGCCGCCTGGGTTGGACTTTGCCTCGACGTTTCGCGCGGTTCCGGGATCGTTGCCGCGTCTTCGCTACGGTCGCGCGTACTGGCTGCGCGCACGCGCCGTTGATCTCGCCGGCAGCTCGCTGCCCCCGCGAAACGACGACTTCGGCGCCGAGCGGCCGAAGATTCGCGCGCAACGCTACTTGCGCTATGAGCCCGTATTGCCGCCGTCGCTCGCCCTCGTCGCGCACGGTGGTGTGATCGATGTACCGCGCGAAGGCGAGGCGATGGACCGGATCGTTATCCGCAGCTACAACGACACACCGGAGAATAACGCGATCCCGACAACAGAGGTTGGGCGACGCGCCGCCCTCCCGCCGCGCGTGAGCGTGCGCGAGGCCGAGCAGCACGGCATGTTCGATGTTGGCGGTGGCGTCGACGCGAGCGTGTTCCACAAACTAGCGTATGCGAAGGATGTCGACCCGCACGATCCGATGGCCGTGGTGCGCGATATTGAAGTAAAGGTGGCGGGGCCGTTTGGTGCGACACCGACGGTGAACACCTTCGCGGTGCATGAGATCGGGCGCGGGCTCACCTATTTGCCTGACCCACTCGCGCACGAAGTCGTGGTGCGCGTGCTCAATCATCCGAACATCAGTCCGAGCGAGGTCATTGATATTCCGCTTTATCCGGACGGCACATGGCCTGAGGCAAGGCCGTTCGAGATTGTGGTGTACGACGATTCTGCCGAGCGGCCGTACTTCGACGAGACGGCACGTGCACTGCGCATCCCGCTCCCCAAAGGCATAAGAGCTCAGCTACGGTTCTCGATGAAGCTCGACCGACCTTCGCTCGACTTGATGGGCGTCTTCGCGTGGATGAACGAGGCAGCCCGGACTGCACAAACACCCCGTGCGTTGGCGGGCGGGCATTGGATGCTCACGCCATGGCACACGGTTGAGGTCATGCACGCCGTACAGCGACCACTCGCTATCCCCACGATCGCGAGCCTCACTGTCGTGCGTGGTATCGGCGACACCGCCGTGCAGCCTGTGATCACGGCTGACGTGAGCGTCAAGACTACAGATCGGCTCGACCTGCTCGCCGATTGGCACGAGCCCGCAGCCGGCCCAATGGGTGAACCTCGCGATGTCGCGCGCGCTGAAGCCGCGTTCCATGTGAAGGTGACAGCTGCTGGAGACTACGCCGCACGCATGAGTCATCCGCAAGCCGGAGGCTTTCCTGATCACACGCTCGTTGCGGACGATGTCCTTGGCATCAATGTGGTTCAGCACGACCTGCTGCCGAAGAAGGCGCACGAGCTGCACGATCCGCGCTATCGGCGTATCGCCTATCGCTTAGAAGCGACGACGCGGTTTCGCGAACAGTTACCGCACACGCTGATCACGCGTGAGGCAGGTGACACGCGCGTGAGCGATGATGCGAAGATCAAGGTGGCAGGCGATGCCGTGGTGACGTGGGTGCCGAACGCAGCACCTCCGCCTGCGCCGAGGATCCTCTACGTCGTGCCGACATTCGGATGGACGCGCAAGCGCGAACCCGGTGGCCTCGAATCGATTCATCGCGCGGGCGGCGGATTGCGCGTGTATCTGGACGGTCCGTGGCACGTATCGGGCTACGGCGAGATGCTCGCCGTCGTGTTGCCTCCGGAGAAGTTTAAGGGCGACCCGGACGAATTGCCGCGCGCGAAGGCGTACAAGACATACATTACACAATGGGGCAACGATCCGGCTTGGGAGAGTTCCTTCGTGCGTGGCCTCGCGCCGCGCCGCAGCGACTTTCCACGTTCGCGCAATGCGCCGGATCCGACCGGCCGCTGGGTTCCACCCAATGCGCCTGAGAGTGAGCGCGATCAGCGACCAGGCGCATTTCAAGTGACTGACCTCGTGCCGCCTGGCATACGCGGTATCGACGGCGCCGTTGAGATTGCCCCACACGATGTGCTCTTCGATGCTGAGCGGGGGCTGTGGTACGCCGATATCGAAATTGCCCCGGGCGCCACGTACTTTCCGTTCGTGCGGCTGGCGCTAGCACGCTATCAACCGATCTCGGTCAAAGGCGCCCATCTCTCGTCGGTAGTGCTCGCCGACTTCTCAGCCCTCGCCCCCGATCGTTGGCTCAATGTGACGCCGACTGACGACGGAGGTGCACGTCGCGTGAGCGTGTTCGGCGTCGGCTACGACGATTCGAGCGGGCACGTCGAATCGAAGGGTGCGCCTTCTATGTCGGTCTTAAAACCGTTCGGCGGTGGCGTCGAGGCGCTCACGCCGGCGCCGGTGTCGCCGTGCAGCGTGATTGAGATTTGGATCGAGCGGCTCGACGAGCGGTACGGTGAGGACTTCGGTTGGCAGCGCGTGCCGAGCGCAGTTACGCGTCAGGACTCCGAGCCAGCCGCCACGTCGGTAAGTGCAGCGACGATCACGAACGAGGGTGTCGCCGCGGTCACGAGTGCACGGCGGCGCGTGCGCGAGTTGCTGGCTACGGGCGATGTCGTTGCGCTCGCGCGGCCTGAAATCATCCAAGCCATTCGGATTTGGCAGACACTCTGGGACGGTGAGATCGCGGTGCCCGAGACCAGCGCACGCCTACGGCTGGTCGTGGCCGAATTCGAGGAGTACCTCATTGATGACGCGGCACCTCACGATCGTGTGGCAACACGCAAGGATCGTCGGCTGGTATTTGTTGATCACATCGCCCTGAACTGACTTCGCCTCAGTACTTCGTAGGAGGGTATGGATACCCTACTTGTAGACTGCGCCGAATCTTGACCCATGTATTACATCGGATTTTGACTCCTGTACCGCTTCTGATTCTTGGACACGGTTGTTGCCATATTGGCCCCGACCTGTGGGTCGCCTCGTTCGACCGTCGTCCTTCCTGAGCCAACACTGTGCGTCGTATTTTCTCGTCCACCCGGTGAATCCCCTGATGGCCTGAGGTTCTCGTGCTCTCATGCGGCTGCCGATGGGCTCAGGAAGTCTCGCCGCACCTGAGCCGGGGGGCGGAACCCATGCCGCTCGATGAGCCACTGTTCATTACAGAGATGCAACCAGTCGAGGAGAGCTTGGCGGAGCTCCTCCACCGTCTGGAACGTCCGCACCCATAAGAGTTGCTCTTTCAGCGTCCGAATGAACCGCTCCGCCACGCCGTTGCCTTCTGGGGCGCGGACAAACGCCGGACTCGACGTGATACCCCGAAATCGGAGTTCGGCCTGGAAATCGTCACTCCTATGTTGACTGCCATGATCATGCCGCACCTGTAAGCCCGTGGCGATGCCTGCGGAGACGACTCCGAATTGCTGGCGCACCCCTTGGCGAATCGGTTCCAAGGCCTCGAAGCGGGTGGCCCGCTTCGCCGCAAGGATGCCGATTCCTTCAAGCGTACAATGATCTACGCCGATGAGGACGGTCACGGCTCCGTCCGCCACCGTCACCGTGCTGGTCGCATCGGTGCCCCACATCTAATTCGGGCGTTCGGTGGTGATCGTGCCATCGTGGACCCGCGGCCCCACGACGCGCGGCACCCGGCTGGGAGCCAAGAGGTCGGCCTGCCGCATGAGTCGGAGCACGCGGGGTTTGGACGTGCGAATCCTCTGCGTGCGGAGCCGCGCCCAGACCTTGCGGTGCCCTTCGCCCAGGAACGGCGAGGCCGCGAGCACCTGGCGGATGTGGCCGGTCAGCGCCTCGTCTGTGTACGAGGTCTTCGGCCCTCGCTTGGCGGGCTCAGCCGGAGGACCCGCAGCGCGGTCCTGCTGGTGATAGGACCTGGATCGGGCGAGGCCCCACTCCTCACACACCCGGACCACACCATACGGGCGATTCGTGGAAGGCGACGTGGCGTGGCTCATCGCGTCCGACCTCCCGGTGGCCAAGATGGCGCCACCCCGGAGACGCTGGACCGCTTCCCGTGACAGTTCTAAGCGCATCGTCAAATCTCCGACTAAGGCCTTCAGCCGCACGAGTTCGTCGTCGTGGCCATCGGCGGCCCGGCTCTTCAACCCGGCCTGTCCACTGGCCAAAAACTGGTCCCGCCACTATGACACCTTCGCGGCGGTGATCCCTGCTTCCCGCGAGACCAAATCCAGATCGTCGCCACGCAACACGCCCAGCACCACGTCCATCTTCTGGCGCGAGGAAAACCGGCCTCGCTCTGCTTTTGATTTCGCAATGAACACCTCCATCAATGTATGGGGACAGTATGCCCCAATGGTGTGTCCAAGGAAATCGTGGGGCGGAGGACTCTCCACTAGTTGTCGTTCAAATGGAGAGCATCACAAGACCAGTTGGTCACATTGGTTGAAGGGCACCTCCCTGTTCCGTCTTCTATTTTGGCATTCGACGGAAGCACAAATGGAAGAGGCAACGCTCACATCTCCTCGGCCTGAAGCGCATTCCGTAGGGCTTGAATCGTCAGGGGCGCATTTCCTTCGCTGCGGTTGTTGACTAAGACATACGACTGTCGCTTCTCTCCCAGCGCTTGTTTCACTAGCTCCACGGTGTCTCGCCGCATCTCTGGCAGCTCCTGCACAATCTTTGTGTACGGTTCCGCTCGTCTCTTCGCGGCCTCGTAAGACATCTTGAGCGGTGTCAGAAGACGCAGAACCGTGAAGGGCGCCGTGAAGCGTTCCTCCATACGTTGATGCTGATCCTGCAACGGTGGCATGTAGGACCAGTGGTTGTGCACGTGCGCAACACCGTGGCGCTCTAACACGGCCTGGTAGTCTGGACCCAGCAAGCCTGCATTACGGATTTCGACAGCGTAGCGAAAGTCATTGGGGAGTTGCCCGAAGAAGGTATTCAGCCGCGAGCAGAACTCCTCGTTGGACATCCCGTGGCGTTGGAATTCGAAGAGAAAGGGGCCGGTGTGGGCTTCAAACTTCGCGTCTCGATAGGGCGTGAGCACGAGATCATTAAACAGCTTCGCATCAAGAAAGCGCGGATTCGGTTGTCCTGCCTTCACGCCATAGCGCGCCTGCTTGGCCCACACGGGAACTGTCACCTCCTCCCAGACCTTAAAACACATCTCAAAGTCTTCGGGTATCTGATTCAGATAGTGCCGAAGTTGGTTCGCTGTCGGTGGTCGGTAGAAGGTGGAATCATTGCCGACCGTGCGAAAGCACGGTTCACCATTATAGAGATACTGGCAGTACTCGCCCAGACATTCCCGTGCGAAGGTTGTCTTGGCGTACTTCCTTCGATAGACCTGTCCGTGCCAACCTTCGTAGGTCCACGTGGAAGTGCCAAAGCGAACCAGTGGGTGACCCATCGCGTCAGTACTGTACCGCATTAGGGGAATGCCCGCTATGGTAACCGTCAGGTCTCTTTATTTGGAGATGAAGAACCACGGCATGACAGCCGTGGCCTCGTCGGCACTAAGCGGCGGCTTAAGGGCGGTCCAAAACTGATGCGCTAGTCAGCCGCATGTAATTGACCTTGGAAACGGCCCGCCGACCATCGCTGTTTAGTACTGTATCCTTTTGTTCTCCTATTGAATCGATTTGGATTCACGTGGTGATACATTCGACGGACGGTGCTCTGTCTCAAACCAGCAAAAATTTGTGCAAAGACACCACGCACCTCTACGGCATGGAAGTTGCTGCTTCCCCACTCATTGGGAGCATGCCTTACGAGTCTTGCATCCGGAGGTTTCGATGACACAATCTCGCATTGTTCTTCCCATGATATTCACACTGGTGGCTTCACTCTTCGCAGGCTGCACCACGGTTCGCCTCGAATACGATCGTATGACCGGCACAGCTTTTCCCGCGGAAACCACCTTTGGCGGCCAAACCGTAAATTTCACCTCGATCTTTCTAAAGGGAAATATTTTCGTTGAGGTTATGCAAGACGAGACCGTGATCGCTCCCCTTACTGGACCTGCTAATCCAGCCGACCCCAACCAGTACGACTACATTACGCCAGCCGAAATCGACTCACTAGTCACGATGCACCGCGCCAGTCCCATTGGCTCGATCTCCTGGGTGTGCTCAACCTGGGGCATCGTGCCCACCATGTGCACGCGGTATCATGCCTATGGGCTCGTGGTAAATCATTTCGAGGAAAAGGCCGACGGAACACGCTCCACAGGCACGCTTGGCCTGATGTACGACTCGACGACTCGTAGCGGGTTCGTGAATTACTACAAGAACTCGACCGTCAGCAGCCACAACCAGAAGTATCTGCGCTCGGCTGCTCACGAACTGGGTCATGCGTTCAATCTCAATCACTGCGATGGTGATGGGGCTACAACGATCATGAACCAAACTGGTGTCGTCGGTAACAACTATACGTATGAGTTCTCCGCTGCCAGCCTGGATCACTTGCAGAATCACAACAAGGCGGCAGTGTGGCCGGGTATCGGACCGCGCCACTATGCTTGTCCACATGCTCACTGAACCTGGAGTCAATACACATGGATGTGAAACCCTTTCTCATACTTGTCGTACTGGTAGCCCTTGCCGTGTCCGGTTGCACTACGTCTGCTGGTGGGCGATGGCCGGCGAAAGGGGTCGTGTCGCCCAGCGATGCTCCGCCGGCAGCCACAGTTGTACAGGATGATAAGCTGGTCATCTCCGTTATCCCAGAACGTTCACACTATCTGGTTGGTGAGCCCGTGTATGTCGCGGTACGTTTGCGCAATAGCGGAGACCGGGCCGAACGCGTCATCGAGAGCCTCCATCCGGAAGACGGCGGTGTGGATTTGGTGATTGCAGGGCCGGACGGACGCGCCGTTCTATTTGTCCCATACGGAGAAACTGATCGCGACACAGAGAGCAACACGTCTCTGTCTCCGGGGCAAACCATCGGGAATATGGTCCCAATCTTCTTTGGCGGGAACGGTTGGACATTCCGGAAACCAGGGACCTATCGTATCGTCGCCTACTTCCAGTTCGCAGCCGAGAAAGGAAAAGTACGCGAGAGTAAGTCTGCTCCGGCAACGATCGAAATCGTTCCATCTTCCCAAAGCACAGCGCTGGTAGACGACGCCGAACCAGTGTCCCAGGAGGTAGGTAAGTTCCTCTTATGGCAAGCGGGCGACCATCTTGAAAAAGGACTCGAAAGACTGCGCGCACTTTTGGACCGTGAGCCGGACTCGCCACTCGCGAGTTACGCGCGCTTTGCGCTTGGTCGTAGCTTGAGCGAACCCTTCATGGACTATCGCAAGAAAACCGTTCGGACGCCAGACTGCGCTGCTGCCCAGGGATACTTTTCCAAGGTGAACGATCAACACGTTACCGACTACGTTCGTGTACAAATCGCCATTGCCAAGGGCAGATGTGCCGCGTTCGAGAAGGACAGAAAGTCCGCCATCCCCTATTTTTCCACGGCTCAGGACATTATGGTGAACCGACCGGAGTACCGGACAATCGAGGCTAGAGTGTCAGAGCAGGTGAAGCACCTTACTCGGGACTAAGAGTGAAGGCCCTCTCTTCACTGGCGTCGCACTCAGTTCCTGTGTGACGAGCCCCCAAGAGGCCGAGTTGTTTCACCGTCAGAGTGACAGTGGAAAAGTGCTCCTCGACGCGGCCCCTGATCACATACGCCTGATTCGTGGCCAACAAATGGCAGTAGGTCCGGTAGGTGTTGGGAAACAGGGTGGCGTCATACATCCCGGTCTGATCCTCCAGGGTCATGAACTCCATCGGCTCACCCTTCTTCGTGGAAACGATCTTCTCGGTGAGGAGCCAGCCGATGAGGGTCACTTCTTTCCCCACATGCTGAGCTAAGTCCTTCGCGAGCATGTGTGGGGTCTCAGCCAGTGCTTCCGTGAACAGATCGAGCGGATGGCAGTGGAGTGGAAAACCGAAGAGGGCCAGTTCATGCTGCAATTTCTTCTGAGCTGAATACTCCGTGGGGATCGGAATATAGCTTGGCGGCTTCGTTGCTTGCGCTGCGAAGACACGCCACAAGAGTGCTGGTCTCGTGAGTTCTCCAGCGATGGAGTCGAAGCATCCAGCTTTAATTAATAATTTGGCTTGAGCGTAGTCAAGTTTCACGCGACTGAGGAAATCTGAGAGCGATCGGTAGGGACCATGCTGTTCTCGTTCCGCAATTATTCGCTTGGCCAGGTCTTCCTGAAAGCCTTTGATCTGCATGAGACCGACTCGAACGGTGGTCCCTGATCCAGTGTAGGCCCACACACTCGCATTGATGTCCGGTGGCAGGATGGTGAGACCCATGCGTCGTCCCTCTGAGAGATAGGCGAAGGCCGAATAGTATCCGCCTTGATTACTTACGACTGCGGCGATGAACTCCGCCGGATAATGCGCTCTGAGATAGGCGGACTTGAAGCTCACTTGTGCATAGCTCGCACTATGCGGTTTACAGAAGCTATAGCCGGCGAAGCTCATAATCATGGCCCAAATCGCATCAATCACGTGCAGCTGGACACCACGGATCGTCGCTCCCTCATAAAACTGTCGCTGATAGTCACGGAGCTGTCGTTCCTTATGTTTCTTACTCAAGACCTTCCTCAGCTGGTCCCCGTCTTCGACAGAGAAGCCGCCCACGGCCACTGCGACCTTCATGACATCTTCCTGGTAGACCATGATGCCATGTGTTTCTTGAAGAACGTCATCCAGGAGGGGATGCAGCGAGCGGTACCGCTGTCCATGCGCGCGACGCACAAACTCATCGGCGAACACGTTCGCGGCAGGCCGGATAATGGACGACACGACGACGAGATACTCGAAAACATCGGCGACGGCTCTTCTGGCCGGCGGCATCCCGGCCCAGAGTTTCTTCAGTAAAAGCCTTGTTGCGGGGGACTCCACGTAAAAGCAGCCCATCGTCTCGCCGCGTCGAATGAGATCGTTGGTGGCTGGATCAGTGATTGGGTCCCACATCGCATAGTCGATCACATGTCCCGTGTTACGGGCGACGGCCGCGATCGCGTCACGGATGACCGCGAGCGAGCGATTGCCCAAGAGGTCGATCTTCACGAGCCCCGCGTCTTCTGTCTGATCCTTCTCCCATTGAATCACCGGTAATTTGGAAGCCGAGATTTCCACCGGCACATAGCGTCGGATCTCATCCGGGACCAGTACGACGCCGCCAGGATGGAGACCTAGATTCCTGAAGTGGCCGTCCAATTGTATCAACCAGTAGAGAATCTCCGGCCAGGGATTCCTGAGGTTCAACGCCCTGCAGACGTCCCGCGCCCAGTCTTGCACCGTCATCCCTGGTTGCACATCAACGAAGTCGGCTCGTCGCTGCAGAAAGTTCAGCGCCTTGCCGATTTCAGCGGCGGGCAGGCCATAGACCTTCGCGATCTCACGCAAGGCGGCGCGCGTGGCGAGGGTGTTCTGATTGGCCACCATCGCCGCATGCTGATGCCCATAGTGCGTGAAGACCCATTCTAGGATCTTCGGTCGCTCGTCCCATGGGAAATCAATGTCGATGTCTGGCGGATCGTGACGCCCGGGATTGAGAAATCGTTCAAACATCAAATTATGTCGAATCGGATCCACATGCGTAATGCCCAGACAGTAGGACACAATCGACGCCGCAGCCGAGCCTCGGCCACAAGTCCGTGGAGCTTGGCGCACGATTTCATCCACCACGAGAAAGTAGTCGGCATAGCCTTTGTCACGGATCACCGTGAGTTCCTTTTCGATCCGCTGTCGGATTGTCTGAGACAAAGTCCCATATCGCCAGATGGCGCCGTCATAGGTCTTGCGGCGCAGGGTTTCAAAGGCGGCGTCCGAGGAGAGCTGACGGAAGGAGGGAAAGATGGTCTGTTTAAAGTCCCAATCGGTGTGGCACTGTTCGGCAATCAATCGTGTATTGGTCATGGCCTCCGGAACATGCGGGAGATGTCGCGCGAGCATGGGTTCCGGCATGAGCCACTGAGAGGGGAGTGCACAGTGATCGGACTTGAGCCGTGAGAGGGTGGTGTTCTCGGCGATCGCGCGCAGCAGCCGATGGGCCTGATAGTCGGTCGGATGCAGGAACGCGGCACGGGTGGTGGCCACCGGCGGCAGCCTGAGTTGGCGGCTCAACGCGACTGCATCTTGTAAGGTAGGACCCGGTGTTAACTCGACGTAGAGATCGTCTGCTGACTCCTCTTGCCAAGCGGTCACGGCGACAGGATCATCGGACAGCAACACCAGTCCCCTGCGCCACGCTTTCGATGACATCAAAGAACGCGTCACAGTGGCGAGCGGAGAGAATTCGGCAGAGATTGGCGTACCCGGTGGGATGCTTCGCGAGCAGCACGGCCCGGTGCGGGCCGGAGACCAGTTCCGCGCCTAGAATCGGCTGGAGTCCATGCTCGCGTGCCACTTGGAGAAAGCGGATCGCGCCATAAAGTCCATTGGTATCAGTGAGCGCGAGATATTTCTGTCCCTGTGATTGAGCTGCCTGACAGAGGGTCTGCATCGTGGGCACGCCCCACATCGGTGAAGAGGATGAATGGGTGTGCAGATGGACGAAGGCCATTCACCCACTCCTCCCATAGCGAATGCTCTGTTCTCCGAATCGTGCATGGAGGGTATCCAGGGCTACAGATAGTTTCCTCGCTCGGTCCTGTTTGCGCTGCTCATCAAGCGGCCGGTCATCGAACAGCACGCCTTGCTCGGCATAGCTGGTGAGCCCTGCCATGCTCAGCGTCATCGCGCGGAGTCGAATCCTCCGGCGCATGCACTTTTGAAAAAGAACGATGACAAGAGGGGACAGGTCACATTCCCAGCAGGTTTCGGGAGTGACGCTTTCGTGCTTAGTCACCTCAACGTGATCGCTGTACCGGATCGTCAGTGACAGACGGCCACAGACGCGTCGCTGACTCCGCAACGTCCGGCAGAGCCGTTGCAACGCATCGAGCAATCGGCCTGTCAACACCGGATCATCGATCTCATCCGGATCAAGGAAAACGGTCTCTTCCAGACCTGGTTGGATCGCCGGTGGCAACACCGGCAATGAATCAATGCCCTGTGCCCAGCGGGAGAGCTCCCCAGCATAGTCTCCTAGCGCGACTTCCAAAGCCTCGACGGGACTCTCCGCCACGTCGCCGAGTGTGTCGAGATTCAGATCATCGAGCCTGGTCAGGATCTGCCGCATGCAAGGTCGCTGCAGGCCCGACAGGGTGCGCACTGCGAGCGGTGCCATGAACATCGGCTCCGACCCCGGACGGACATCGTACAGTTCTGACGGCTGAATCAACGTCGCCGCTGTCTGAGCCACCAGCTTATTACTGCCCACGCCGGCGACTCCATCGAGCCGATACTGAATGAGAACTTCGTGCTGGACCTTCGCTGCCACATCATAAGCTGGACCGAAGAGTCGACCAGTCCCGGTCAGATCCATCACGAAGGAGCCGGGCTGAACCGGTTCCCAGACCGGAGCATAGCGTCTCACGATGTGAAGCAATGACTCTTCTGCCGTGCGGACGCGAGAGGGATTCGGAGAGAGGACGTGCAGGGACGGACAGACCCGTCGCGCCTGCTCAACGGGCATGCCGATCCCAAGACCTGCTTGTTCAGCTTCGGATGAGACCTCACGCAGAAGCGCACGCGAGGTATTTAACGGAGCGATGGCGAGTGGTCGCGTCGAGAGGCTGGGATCATGCAGCCGAGCGACGGCGACTTCAAAGGCAGGAATTCCGAAGCAGACAATCTGGCGGTCCATAGTGCCAACAGCCGAGGCCTCACTTTCGGAGATGGCGGATGACGCCAACGACAATCCCTTCGATCTGGAAACTGTCCGACGGCTTGATGATGATCGGCTGCATGGCGTCATTGGCAGGGAGAAGTTCGACCGTGCTGCCCTTTCGGTGATAGGTCTTGATCGTGGCCTCGCCATTCACCAAGGCGATCACGGTCTGCCCATTGCGGGCAGTGGCTTGCTTTTGCACTACGACAATGTCACCCGAGAAGATGCCTTCATTCTGCATGGATGTGCCTTTGACCCGAAGGGCGAACGTCTCGCCACGACCGACCATGCTCTTCGGCACCTCGACGCGTTCCATCTGAGGGATCGGTTCAATGGGCGCCCCAGCTGCGACCACCCCTGCCAGCGGGATCTGTGCAGAGCTGAGTTGCATTAGAGCCAGTTCAACGGTAGTGGGGATCGGCACGATCTTCTGCTCGTATCGATTGATAGTCTGCCGCGTCACATTGAGGGTCTGCGCAAGGGTGTCTTGGGTCAACCCGAGGGAGGTCCGCACCTGTTTGAGTTCATGAGGCTGCATGTAACAAAATGTTACATGGCTTATGGAAAGCTGTCAACTGTCTTCCCCCTACCTTTTCGGTATGGTCAAAAATTCTGAACCCTCTCATAAGTGCCATCGTGCCACACTACCGAATCGAAGGGAAGATCCTGGTGAAGCGAGAGGAGTTCGACCGTTGGCTATAGGACTCGCACGTCGTGAAGTCGGCTGACTGCCTGACAGCAATCAAACTGAACCACCGAGCATTGCCACGCTATTAAGGTAAAGGGGAAGCGAGATCATGACACCACCGAGCCTTGATCAACTGATCCAGGACCCCGCAAAGGCGGCTATCCTGCCACCCGAGATCGCGCAGGCGCTGTTGATCGGACTCGCGTCGCTTCAGCCGTTGCTGGTTCAACGGGCCCTCATGGGCTCAGCAGACAGCCCGAGCGACGAGGATCTGCTCACGATCGGGCAAGTTGCAGCAAGACTGAAGCTCAGTCAATATCGCGCCTATGAATTGTGCCGTCACGGAGAGCTGAAGGCCATCCGACTGGGAAAATCAGTGAGGGTGAAACCGTCCGATTTGCACGCGTATATGGCGCAACATGGCGGTTGAAACTAGCAGGATACGAATCGTATCCTGTCCTGGTGGCCCGGTGGAATGCAATGAATTGGCGCTTCGAGAACCGATGCAACCTGTGATTCGATTCTGAAGTCCCGCAACAACTGGTGACGTATGGCTTGTGTGCGAAAACGGCGCGGCAAATATGTGGTGGACTGGCGCGATGGAGCGGGAGTGCGCCGCTGGAAGACCTTCGACAAGAAGACCGATGCGGACGCGCACCGTGATAAGGTCGGACCGGAAGCCCGGCAACGTTTGACATCGACGGTTCCCGCCAGCATCACATTGAAGGACTATGCCGAGCACTGGAAACAATTGATCGGCCATAGCGTGAAGTCGC
>CAZJOQ010000004.1:0-42618 GCA_964547625.1 uncultured Nitrospira sp. | reverse complement strand
ACGATGGAAACCATTGATAGCTGCGGTGAATGTGCGATGGTGCCGAAGCCGGGATAGTAAAAGTTGGAATCGCTGAAGCCCTTGATGGGAGCGGCGCTTCCCGCTTATCCCCTTGATAATCGCGGACACTGTACTTGTTTCTCTTTGTCTCTCTCTGGTCCGGCTCGGCTCGATCTGTCGTCGAGTGTAACACCCTAATAACACCTGGAAGAAGACCCCCCCCCGCATGTTGTCGGATACCGGTACTATGAAATGAGGACTCCGACGCCTAGCCATATATCCATGGCGCTGTGCTGTGAAGGAAATAGGAGCGCAATGCTTGAACGGCTAGAATAAGTGGCGAACGAGTCAAGACCTTCTTCACTTCGCCGTTGTCTCAGGGACCTGCAAGCGGTCCAGAAGCTCTGCGGAAGAGCGGAAAAGATCTCTCGCTTCTAGCAACAGCCGGTTTGTTTCCTGGTCTCCCGCAGAGTGCATAGTTTTCTCAAGGACTTCAATCGATGCTTTGTCTAGTTTCTTCAATAATTCCCGCTGATCTACCACGACCCCCAGCGCGTATTGTGTAGCCGATTTCCCCGTAATTAGACCAGCTAGGAGTTTATACTGAAAGAGTGCTTGAAATTCACGGTTAATCATATTGAGATTCTTCGACGTATGAGTTAGCAACATGAGGGCATTATCTTGTCTGGGGTTGGGTGCTTCTGAGACGATAAATCGCCCCTGACTCGCATAGATCTGAGCCTCTAGACCATCCATTCGTTTTTGGAGTTTTGGTATCTCGTCGAATGGATCTTGTGCGAGCGAAAATGAAGGAGTGAGAGCCAACAGTAGGAACGCGCAGGCTCTAAGGAGTGGCGTAGAACCCAGGTTCATTGGGGACATGGCCAACGTCCTTTCTCGCTAAAGATTCTGCGGTTCAGGCTTCGCGAGAAGGCTATGCTGCCCGTACTAACCTGTCAAGCCAGCCCCCGGCCCTCTCTTGGCTAGGCTAGCAAGGGCCGCAAGATCTTTAGCAATCGTCGCACGTTTCTCTCGATCCGGCGGCCAGTCAACAATGTTGGCATGCCGTGATGTGGCCTCCGCATCCGGCTGTATTACCAATTGTTTATCTTCTACTTTGGCTATAGAAAGGTCCCCGCGCGCGCTAACTCTTTTCCCTCTAATTGGTTCGACCTTTTCAACAGCCAGCGCCCAGATTTCTTGATCGGATAGACCGAAGACACGAAAGACAGAAAGCTTCGGATTGGATGATGATGGCAGGAAAGCTTGGTACCTTATTGTCTCATCGGAACGTATGTCGTCTTTAAACAGGTATCTAGAAACGGTTTCGGATGAATCAACCACAGGCCCAGACATATTCCTACTGGACTATTCTTGCTATGTCCCTCAGAACTTCGCTGGGGATGGTTTCGTCCATGTAGTATGTACCATAAACCTTCTTTTGCCCAATCAGGCCGGAGCAGGAGAGCGCACCCTGGCCATTGAAGCTGACGACATACAGCAACCGCTTGTTACGGTACCACTCCAGGCCGAGATACCCATCAGGCTCTGCGATCACATCCGGCAAAGGCAGTGTGGGGGGGAATTTATAGAGGAAGGCGTGGGCCTCTTGAATGGCTGCATCAGGGATAGGGTCTGCACCTTCCCCGTTCCAGTTTGATTCTCGATAACAGGGATCTATGTTTAAGCGTGCGTCAATGGCGTCGCGTCTCACCTGGTCAGAAGCAAGCTGGTGCGGAGGTCGGAGGTTTTCCCCGAACAATAAGTCGTATAAGCCAGATCTACTGCTTCGGCTTGACAAACCAAAGAGATCGTAACCAAGTGGTGGGGATGCTACTGTAATCATATGAATAGTTTAGCAGTTTTCTCGGTGATACAGTCAAAAAATATTTGATTTTTAAAGTCCCTCAGCTGGTCTAGCGCACCCCAGACCTCATCCTCGTCCGAGAACAATCTTTCCATGAACACATCAATGTCCAAAATCGGGGATACCGCTACCGGGTTCGGCGGGGACGATTGCGTAATAATTGCTGTGCGTTGCCCTTGTCGGTCGGGAACTACGATCTGCGAGAAATACGGACCTAATACCTGTGGAAGCACTTTGGGCACTTTAGGGACATACCGAAGATATTGATCCAACTCGACAAGCAGCCCGGGCAAAACAAGTCTATTGATATACCGAACTGCTACCCGCGTGATGGTCTCGGGCCGAACGTGGTGTGAATAGATAGTCCACGTTCTTTTTGCTTCCTCTTTCAACCTCTCCCAGTTTTCGTAAGGAGGAAGCCTGCTGAAGGTGAATCCGTTTATTGTGGCCTGGATAACTTGTGTATTCTCAGCATTCGTGTAGCGGAATCCAAGCTGTGTTGATGTTTTCTCATCGAGCTCCGGACGGCCAAATTGAACTTTATATTGACACTCCTTAATATCCTTCCTGTCCGTATACGACCCACCAAACTGTGTATTCAGCTCTGCGAGATAAGGTAAAGTTCTTGTCTCTTTGGGGAGTGTTAGGCGGATGTCAATCAACGCCTCGGTAATCGGAGCACGGGATAGATGCCGTGGCTTTGCCGCCTTTGCCATAGGCGGCCAGTATACCGGCTTCGTTCTGTCCCGTGCTACCGGTTTTCAATATCACTGTAACGACAGGCGCTGCGGGCATCAGCGCGGAGAGCAGAATCGGAGGACCTATGTGTTCGCGAACGATCTCTCGGCAGGGAACGCTTCGTTGACTGTTCAGGCTTTGGCAGATCGCGTATAGACAGGATTCTTTCAAATCGCAGAAACGGTTGAACTGATCCCTTATCCGGCCCGCGTTTCCTGGTGCGGCTGCTGCTGCCCTTCTCACCAGGACCTCAGAGGATGACATGCCTAGCTTCGATCCGCTTGATCGCCTATCTGTGCTGGTGGAAAGTGTGCGCGGAATCCCTAACCAGGTCCGATTTGAACGCCGTGGTAGAAAACGGGAGGGGCACACATCGCTAGACTATATCGATCACTGCTCTCAGGCTCTCTTGACAGGCGCGTTGCCCGATGCTGAAACGCTCCATTTTGTGGCAATAGCTCTCTATAGGTATGTTCACTCTGAAGGGACTCTATCGCTTGACGAAGCGTTCAAGCTGAAATCAAAACCTAAGGCCGGGAATCCTGCAAGACAAGCTGCCCAGTATCAGAAACAGACCAACCTACTTGGACGCATGGCGATGATTCGCGGAACTGATCCGAAAGTATCCCTTGAGAGGGCAGCAGAAGAAGCGTTAGAGGGAGACGACTCGTTCCAGGTGGAAACGCTTGTCCGTGCATATCGCCGTCTCGGCTGTAAGAAGTGGGCAGAAGGATGGGCCAAATGGAAAGCGCAAACGCTGAGCGGCAAATAATCGATTAGTTTGCCTGGTCGAGGCAGGCTCTTTATGGGACAACACCATCAAGAGGTGCCGCGGCATGCCATCGAAGCTCATACACCAGAGGATCCCTTCCGCACTCCAATGTTTCGATCAACTGCCAGACTCCGCCAACGTACGCCAACCCATCGTTGAAGCACTGTTTGCCTGTTCGAGTTCCACGCTCTGGCGCCGTGTCAAGGACGGTCGTATTCCAAGACCTCGAAAACTTTCTGATCGAGTTACAGCCTGGCAAGTGGGTGAACTACGCCGTGCCCTGAAGGGCCAAGGGGCCAAGCCTGCAGGTCGAGAGGAGAATCAGCATGAGTGAGATCGAGGATCTAGCTTTTTGCTGTAACAGCGACATTCCTCCCGCAATTCCCGACGGTGACGACTACGAGGTCGTGTTTCGTCGTGCGGAGAAAGGTCAACAGTTCGGCCAACGGAAACTATATCTCTGGTTTCAAATGGTGACGCCTGGGGAGTGGGTGGGGCAAAGCTTCTACATGGCCTGCAACGTGCCTCGGAACGAGAAATGGGGTCCTTCCTCCAAGTTTTGGTTAATGTGGGTCTTCGCGGCAGGAAGACGCCCCAAACGAGCCGATCGTATGAGTACGCTTGTATTCAAGGATAAGGTTTTTCGGGCCAAGATGCGAAAGGTACTGAAAACCTCGAAGGGGATCAGCCGAACACCGGCTCAGCAATACAGCGTGGTAGACGAATTACTGGAAGTCAGGGCGGGGCAATGCTGGAGAACCAAACACCCTTCTTTCACCTTGACCGCTACTCTTCTCACCCAAGACCTGGACCTATACCTGTACCACCCCATTCTGGGGTTAACGCCTTGTCAGATGCGCCGTTGCACGATTGCGATGGCAACCATTCCGAGGCGCAAGGACCAAGCCGCGCCGACGGACGCTCCGAGCAGAAGGGATCGGAGCGGCTCCAAGGATGGCTAGATGACACCCTCCCTGGTCAGGCCTACGGGCTTGACCGGGGGCCATTCTGGAACAGAACACAAGGTGGATGATATGGCGCTTGGTGCAAACCTTGAAAAACAATCAATGCAATTCAAGTCGCACGGTGGAGCCCGCCCTGGGGCAGGAAGACCACGAGGGGCTACTAACAGGATCACACGCCCTCTGAAAGAACTTGCGGCAGAGTTTAGCGAAGACTCTATTCAAACCCTTGTCTGGTTAAGGGACCATGCCCAGAACGAGCAGGTTCGTCTTAACGCCTGCCGCGAACTCTTGGACCGGGCACATGGAAAACCGCGTCAGGGGCTCGATCTCACCAAAGACGAGGGCATCACCGTGATTATCGACAAGTGTTGCCACCCTGACCACCTCCAGAATTCACCGGTGGTTATTGAGCACCAAGCTGACGAGACGGAAGGACCTGTAGGCACGTAGCAACAATGCCGCGCGAAACGCCATCGATGACCCGACGTCTACTGAACATTAAGGAGGTAGCCGACTATACCGGCTTGTCTCCCCATACGCTCTACACGATGGTTTCTCAACGGCGCATTCCCTATGTGAAGCTGGGTCGGCTGACGAAATTCGACCGGTACGAACTCGACCGTTGGATTGCCTCACGCTCGGTGAAGGCCCATAAGCCATTCGTGGTCTATCCACCCTTGACTAGCGGTAGTTAAAAGACTACCATGATGCCCATGCATACACGGCTGAAGGAATGGCGGGAGAAGCGAGGCTTGAGCCTTCGGAAGCTCGGCGCATTGTCCGGGGTGCATTATGTCTCCCTGATAAAGCTGGAAGCCGGAAGGCTAGACCCGCAACTTTCGACCCTCTTGAAGCTGTGTGAAGCGTTACGAGTCACTCTCTCTCAACTGGTGGGAGAGAAAAACAAAAAGGGAGGGGCATAGCATGGGACTCACACGAAGGGGTAAGTGTGCGCGAGGATGCTCGGATGGGGTGAAGGGCTTGAAATGCCCTTGCCCGAAGTCCTGGGCCTATTACGTGGAGTTTTACGTGTTGGATGATGGGGAACGGCTGACGCTCACCCCACGCATGCCAGGGGCAAAGCTGAAGCGCTGGAAGGTCGGTTGCGACAACAAGACGCTGGCGCGGCAGCAAGAAGCCGTCATCAGGACGAAGCTCTTGGCCGGAGCCGTTGAGAGTGAGCGAGCCAAGAAAGCCGTGATGTCCTTGGGCCAGTGGGCCGAGGAATATAAGGCGACGGAGGAAGTCCGGCGGATCCGCTCCTACAAGGAACGTTGCCAGCGTATCGATAAGGTGATCGTTCCCTTCTTTGGAAGTAATCGCCTGCTTCAAGATCTTACCGTGAAGGATGTAGAGGCCTTCCGGCAGGAACGGGGCAAGGGGCGTATGGTCGGAACCGTCAACGTCGATCACAATTACCTCAAGCACATGCTGAAACTGGCGATGAAACGAGACTTGATCGCACGAAACGTTGCCTCACTGGTGGCGGCTCCCAAACCGAAGAACGCGAGGAATCGAGTCCTAGAACCGGAAGAATGGGAACGGCTCCAGGATGCCGCGCCTGATTGGTTCAAGCCTGTGTTGTTGACCGGCTATCACACCGGCATGAGGTTAGAGGAGATTCTGACGTTGACCTGGGACAGGGTAGACCTCGAGAAGGGGAGAATCTTCCTCCCTGGCCATTTGACGAAGACGGGGCAGGAACGACTTGTTCCCATCACGGCAACCTTACGGCGAGAACTCCAACGCCACCGGAGCGTTGACGGGGTAACGCGCATTCAGGGCCTGGTGTTTCACAAGGACGAGCGAAAGCTCAGCCATACCTATCGGGAAGTGCAGCGGCTTTGCAGGGAAGAGAAGATTGGAGATTTTGTCTTCCATGACCTTCGGCACTGTGCTGTCACCAACCTGGCCGATGAAGGGGTGGAAATCGAAACCATTATGAAGATCGTCGGTCATTCCTCGGTGGAGATGTTCTTACGTTATCGTACGGTGAAGGCGGACCGGTTGGATGCTGCAATGGCCCGACTGGACGCCAGGCTTAACACCCCCGTAACACGTGCTTCCGCACGGTTTTCTAACTCACTGAATAGTTAGGCAGGAAAGAGGGGTGGTGCCGAAGCCGGGATTTGAACCCGGACACCCTTGCGGGCGCTAGACCCTGAATCTAGTGCGTCTGCCAGTTCCGCCACTTCGGCCATAGGGGATGTTCAAAAAAAACAGCCAGCTTCGTTCTCGTCTCGCCCAAGATCTCGACGTACCCCGGCGAAGAATACGCCTCAACCTTTCGTGCACTGCGTCCTCGCTGAACGGCCTTTTTGAACATCCCCGAATGCGATGAACGGTCGGGGAGTCGGATTATCCTGAATTCTCCTTGCTCACGTCAAGCAAGCGCCGGCGCAGCCCTTCACTTTGCGATGTGGGTGGCTACCTGATGAATGGCCCATTGCCCGGCGCTCGCGATCTCGCGCGGATCGCCGCTTATAATGATACGCTCGCGGATCAGGCCTGCCGCCGCGAGCAGCGCGTGGGCTGCAATCCTCGGCGCCTCATCCACGATCAGGACATCGAAGCGTACCTGACTGAACACGGGGTCGCTTGCGACCCGGGTAGGTGTCGCGGCCACAAGCCGTCGGTTCTGGAGAAAAGCCTGGCGGTTTGAATGTTCCTCGGCTGCCATCAGCTCGCGGACCTTCTTTGCGCCACCCAGTTTCGCAATGTACTCTTTCAGTTCGTCGAACTCGGCGCGCTTTCCCCTGGGAACAGCTGCTTCCGGAACAAGTTGTTGGATGCGTCCTTTGGCAACATCAATTTCCTTGTCGAGTTGATCTATCTGCCGCTGGTACAGCTCACGGTACTGTTGAAGGGACTCCGCATTTTTCCCGAGGGCTTGCATTGCCAAGCGCTTAAAGAGCGACAGGTCCTCGAACTGCTGGATTGTGCCCTCGACATCAGCCATCCGCACTTGAAGCTCTCTCAACTGTGTCACGAGACGCCATTCGAGTGAGCGGACCTCATCCAAGTCTTTCTGCTTCGCTTCTTTGTGAGCCAGGAGCGGGACCAACTCTCGGAAGCGATCGTATTTACCCTTTAAGGAAGCCTTGTCGGCCTGTGACTTCGCAAGAAACTGGTGCATTTGCGCTTCGAAGCCCACTTCATGAAGGTAGATGCCGCTAGCTTGCGTGGTCACAGAGAGTTCATACCGGGTGACCCACATTCTGTAGTTCAGACCACCGGCTTTGATCGTTCCCGCGACCTGCCCGACGGCTTCATCGCATTCGTGATGGCTTGGACTGAGAAAGAGGATGCGCTTGTTTGCGCGAATGAGTTCCACCGCGAACGTTGCAAGCTTCTGAAGACGTTGGGACCGGTCATCTATCCACACAGTCGCGAAGACGGATGAGGAAGCAGGCACCGTCCGGGCGGCGACTTCTGGCATCTGTAGCAGAGAAGCCAACCGCTCAGTCGGCCCAAAGTGAAACAAGTCAGGTTTTACCAACATTTCCCTCAGGCGGCCGGCAGATGTGCTGCGAAGGCCTGCCAGGTCTGGAACGAGCGTGACCGAAGGAACCTCGCTTCCAAGGCCATCGACGAGCTGAACAAGGATGTTGTTGCCGGTCTGGTGGAGAACGATTCCCTCTGTCGTTTCCAGCTCATCGGTTGGCACAACTGACACTGGAAGATCACCGCACAGGGTTACGTCGGAAGGCACGAGAAATTCGTACAGATGAAGCCCACCGATTGTGTGCAGCAGCCGTCCTTGTGACGCCAGGATAGGAGCGTCATGACCCGCCTCCGTCAGACGAACTCGTTCGGCTTCAAGGCAGATACTCCATGCTTCCATGAGTTCATGTGCTGTCATGACGATTGGCATCCCCTACAGAGTAAGACACGTGAATGTCTTGATCATAAATGTGCGCCTTGATCACTGTCCACCGAGGAAGCTGAGAGGTTGCCCTTGTCTTCACGACCAGATCTTGTCTAGAATGAGCACCTTGCTGGGAGGGAATCTGTGAAGGGCTTGAGGTTCGAACGGATCGCCACTGGACGTCACTACAATGTGGTCTTCCACATCGGGAGTACCTATGTCCCGGTGAGTGATGAGACCGTTGAGGAGCTCAGGGACCAAAGCCTACTGCCGGCTGAACGATTCTTGGATCTCCTCCTCGACCGCGTTGGGTATTCCTCCTACCTCAAGGATCAGATGCGCAACGAATTGAAAGCCACAGGCGACCCCACCACGCAGATCACTGTGCTCCAGGGCGCGATCAGAGAACTGTAATTAGGCGTTAAAAAACACCGCAGACTTAGTTCTGCCTCGCGTAGAGGCTCACGGTTCAAGATAACGGACGGATCTGCTCTTCGCAGCCTGCGGATCTCTGAACGCTCTCGGGAAACATTTGAAACTAACTCTTCGAAGGCATCTCTATGGAAGAAATTGAAAAACTGAAAGTAGAGCACAAAGATGGAGAGGTAGAGATCTGGGGGAACCGGGCTGGATTAAGGGACCTTAGGGAGTTATGCCTGGGCCTCAGTGAACTCACGGATGAGCAGGCAAATACAGCAGCAACTCATCATCATATCGCTGATTATATGAATAACGCTGAGCCAGGCTCTGTTCCCCTCCTCATTACGCTTAAGGTGGACTTATAAGGAACAAGCGCGCTCAATCCCCCACCTGCCCCTCCTGAAACAGCTGATTCATGATCTGATTTCGTTTTTCAGGGTCCTGATAGTATTTCAACGCCTTGCTGTAGTTCTCCATCGCGCTCTGGCGTTTCCCCCTAATCGCATAGATTTCGGCGATACCGTGATAGGCCCGCGCGTCTTCCTCGTTGCACTTGAGGGCCCGGCTGAAGATGTCCGCCGCTTGTTGGAGTTGATGTTTGCCCAACGCGAGCCAGCCAAGCGCGGAGTGTGCAGCGCCAAAGTCCGGATTGGCGTTGAGCGCATCTTGATAGCTCTTTTGCGCCAGGTCCAGCCGACCGCGTGTTTCGTACAGACCACCTAGGGCGAAATGCACTTCGGCATCCTGTGGATTTAGTTTCAAGGCCGTTTTGTAGGATTGCACGGCCGGTTCCAGCTTGCCCTGTTCAGCAAGAGCGCAGGCCAGGTTGGAGTGAGCTGCCGAATCGTTGGGGGTGAGTTTGATCACCTCACGATATTCCTTGATCGCCATTTCCAACCGTCCTTGGTCTTGGTAGGCGACTCCCAGATTCATCCGCGCAGGTGGAAAATCCGGAGCAAGCCGGACGGCTTCACGATACGCCTTGATCGCCATCTCAGGATGACCAGCCCGTTCGTGAATCTGCGCAAGAAAGTAATGTGGGTAGGCAGATTGTGGAAGTAGCCGCGCCGCGTCCGTGTATGGCCGCACAGACTGGTCGGATTGACCGGATTGCGCGAGAAAGAGACCCATGATGAGGTGGGCGTAGCCGCAATCCGTATGCCGGCTGAGCAGATCGTTTACCCAACTCCCCACCGCTGCAATGTCCTGCTGGGCTTCGAGGCAGAGCGCATGGGCCTTCCAGGCATCGGCGAATCGACCCTGGAGAAGATATACAACGTTGCGCGCAAACAGAGGACGAGGGTCCTTTGCCCCCTCCGGGATGCGACTCCAGGCCATCGACTCAGCGTATACGGTATCCCAGGCGCCGGCCACGATGGCGGCTTCGCATTGTTGCTGATAGGTGCTCATGCGCGGTGCGACGATCTTATCGAGTCAGCGCGTCTTCGACATCGGGCGGCGTCGCTCGGACACCTTCGCCGAGAAAGGGAAACTTCTTGGCCAGTTGTTGCTTCATCTGCCACGCAACCGTTCGGTACGACCAGTGGCCTTTCACCCCAGAACGGAGCTTGCCAATATATTCCGCCTCGGCATAATCCATTTTAAAGAGACAACGTACCTTGAACCCAAACGGAATGGCATAGAGTGATGCTTCCTGATCCTTTTTCTTGAGCAACTCGATGTCCTGACGCACCGCGTCCATCGCCTGCCGGTATTCCTGATCTAACCGCGCATCCACGAGCAGCGGTGGAACGTCATAGCCGTGAACGGTGGTGAAGTTTTGCTGCACTTGCTGGCACCGCCGGTGGCGGTGCATGTCGCGCCAGGCGCCGATGTCCATCAGAATATCGAAATTGAATGCATAGCCGCTGCGGAACTCTTTGATCAGTTCATCGTATGGCCCGCGCTGTCTTGTGGCCACTTCGAGGGTCGCGTGCTTCTCCTTCTCGGACCACTCTCTCACGATGTCGAGTATCTTCCGGTATGGTGCTTGCGACACGCGATAGAGGAGTGTCGTAACGATTTCGTCGAGCGGATGATGTGGGTCAATCAGCTCGACCGTCTCCACGGCACCCCACGTACCAGGCTCATCCAACCCTGTTCCGCGTAATGCCTCTTTTGCATGGCGAGCCAAATCAGCGTAGACCGATTCTTGATAGGCATTCGCCTTTGCGTGCCGGGCCAGCGTTGGCGCCAGAGGATCGTTCACGTCTGAGGTCTGACCGCAGAGCTCGCTCCATAGATTTACCGGCGCACGTTGGCACGCCACTTTCAAATCCTCCCCGATCCCTCGAAGCTCAGGGAGTCGAGAAGACAGGAGGCGCGTAATCTGTTTTTCCAATGTCCGAATGCTGACAACTTGCCCGACGTTCGTTTTTGCCGCGAGAGGAAGCAGATATCGGGTGACGTCGAACGCCCGCGCCGCGATCGTCCGTTGATAATCGGCCGGTTTCATGGATTCCGGTCGTGGGTCCCGTTCAGAGAGATATGTGATCAAGGGATCGTGCAGTAATCGATAAATTTCAGAGAGACTGCGGAGAACGCCTTCATAGAGCGCCTCGGTTTCGCTCCCCCGAATCTGACCCGGGACAAACCATCGGCTCGAGGCAAAATTCTGATAGCGGCTCGATTTCGCCTGCCCGTCCCAGAGGGGCTCGTCCTCCAGGCGAATGGCGGCCAATTCCGAAATCTCTTCAAAACAAATGATCACGTGGCCGAGGTCGGCGATCGAGGCATGACCGTAATCGAAATAGAATTGATCCCAGAACTTTTCCGAAGAGTGACCATGCACCCACCGGATGCTTTCTTCGATGGAGTCCGGTGATCGGCTATAGCGCGCCAGTGCGTACGCGGATTTCTCCGGCGGCATGGGAGCGATGGCGACAACCCGGCGACCTGATTGATCCTGGCTCATAGAGGGTCGTTCACCTTTTAGTTGAACCGTAAGCCGCGCACTATACCTCTCACATCAGAATGGCGCAAGCTCAGGTCCGTTGACTTGCCGCAGAAAGCACCGTTATAGTCCGCCGAATCGCGAGATAAACAGACGTTTTCGCGCAAGGGAGCTGAGCACGTTTTATGATTAAGGGCATCAAAGGCGTCAAGGATTTGTTACCGGAAGAGACGCCCCGTTGGTATCACATCGAAGAGACTGCCAGGCGGTGGGCGGGCCGATATGGATTTCATGAAATTCGCCTTCCGATCTTTGAAATGACGACCTTGTTTGCGCGGAGCATCGGTGCCTCGACCGATATCGTTGAGAAGGAAATGTACACGTTCCAGGATCGGGATGGCACCTCGCTGACCCTCCGACCTGAAGGGACTGCTGGGACAGTCCGAGCCTATATCGAGCACAATCGGGCTGCGGTTCCGGTCCCTCAGAAGTATTTCTACTTCGGACCGATGTTTCGGCATGAGCGTCCCCAAGCTGGGCGGCTTCGGCAATTCCACCAATTTGGCGTGGAGTCACTTGGGATGGCTGATCCCCGAGCCGATGTCGAAGTGATCGCTCTCCTGTGGCGGATCCTCAGTGACCTCGGTCTCCAGGGTCTCACGTTGGAGATCAATAACCTCGGTTATACCGCCGATCGAGATTCCTATCGTCCTCAACTTGTGACGTATCTCCGACAGTATGAATCTAACCTGTGTGCAAATTGCCAGCGTCGGATTGAGGCTAATCCCCTCCGTGTTCTTGACTGTAAAGTCCCCCAGTGTCGCACGATCACGGAGACATCTCCTCGACTCGCCGATTCGCTCTCCGAAGCCGCTCAGGCTTACTTCACCGGGGTTCTGCACGGACTTGACGTGATCCACATTCCATATTTCTTGAACCATCGCCTCGTGCGAGGGTTGGATTATTACAACCTGACGACTTTCGAGGTCACTGCGACCAATCTCGGAGCTCAGAACGCGGTCGGGGCAGGTGGACGGTACGATGGTCTCGTCGAAACCCTGTCAGGACCTCCGACGCCAGCTGTGGGTTTCGCGGTTGGTCTGGAACGCATCGCGATGTTACTCCCGGAGTCAGCGTTGCGGACAACCGCTGCCAATGTCGTTGTTTATATCGCAGCATTTGGAAACCAAGCCTCAGGCGTCGGTCTCTCTGCCCTGGAGGACCTTCGTGCTTCTGGAATTCCAGCTGTGTCGGACTTTCGTTCCTCAACATTAAAAGCTCACTTACGGCAAGCCGATCGGCTGGCCTGTGGTTTCACTCTCATCCTCGGTGACGACGAGGTACAGAAAGGCACTGCTATCCTTCGAAACATGGTGACGAAGAGCCAGTATGATCTCCCTCTATCCTCACTCTCAGTTGCGATTCAGCCGCTTCTCAGAAGCTCATAAGGGCCATTTTTCACATTGACTTTCCTCTTCAAACCTCTTACTCTCTGTACGTCTGATAGATTCTAACCTGCTGAATATTTAAGATAAATTCCTGTGGATTCACGACACTCACACAAGATCGGGTTCCTCCTAGCTTTGCCTCCATCGCATGCGAGCGCTTCGACGGTTTACGGACTAGCCCAGGCCGCTCTCACCGCTGGTCATGAAGTCTACCTCTACCTCATTGATGAAGGTGTCAAGAATATGCCCACTGGCCAATATCGAGAGCTCACTCACGCCGGGGCGAAGGTTTTTGTCTGTGCCTATGGTTGTCAGCAACATAACGTACCGACCACGGACGCAGATCCAAATATGTCTCTCTGTGGGCTAGTGGTGCTTTCTGGAATTATTGATACCTGTAAGCCCTTCCTATCATTTACCTGACACGATACGAATCTTTTGTGGCTAAGAATATCGCCGTTGTCATTCAAGAAGATCCTCGCAAAACACACAGGCCTGTTGAAGCACTGAGGATTGCACTCGGCTTGGTTGCAGGATCGCATCAAACGACTGTGATTCTTCTTGGGGAAGCTTTTCGCCTGCTCAGTGAAGATATAGACGACATCATCGATGTAGATATCCTCGAAAAGTATCTCCCATCGATCGCACAGCTAAAAGTTCCATTCATTCTCCAGTCCACAGCAGATCAGCCGAAAGTCCGGGGGGAGTTTCAAGTTCAGTATAAAACGGATGAAAGCATCGGAGTTTTCGTTCGATCAGTGGATAACGCACTCGTTTTCTAGTTGAGGTTTCGACGCATGTCCTTAATTGTCTATATATCTCGTCCTTCCTCACAAATGATTGCTCGTTCTGTATGTCTAAAAGAAGATTCTGGGTTGGTGCTCTCTTTAGACCATACTCTTCCTCCGGGAAAGGTTGAAAGCACTACCAACACGTTACCTCTTCAGGTAGAGGAGAACTTATCCTATGAACAGGTGCTGATGGTGCTGCTTAAAGCTAACAAGGTTATTACTCTGTAACTCCGAAATTTCTAGATAAAGAAAATTCGGAGTAGTCGGATTAGGAGTAGTAGCGTGAAGAGTGAGGATAAGAGATAAGCTTTGGAGTTTAAAATAGAAAAATATGTTGAAAGAGAAGGATAAGCCTGGGGACACCCTGTTTCTGACTCGGTACAACGTGTGGAGAATCTTTCCTAAGATCTCGCAGAGTGGGCTAATATTGATTCCATAGCTCGGTAAGTAGGCAGGTTATGCACTACTGTTCAGCTTAAGAGGGAATGATAAGAAAATAGTTATCAACAGGTGTGGATAATCCTGTGTATAGAAATTTGAGTGGGTTATGAGTGTAAACACAGTTTGGGAAGAAGCGCTTCAGTACATTCAAGGTAGAGTACCGAAACAGGTGTATGACACGTGGTTCATGCCGGTGCACCTCGATAGGATAGAAGACTCGACCGCCCATATCGGGGTCCCGAATAAATTCTTTGGGGAGTGGTTAGATGCACACTACGCCGCTCTGCTTGCTGAGGCCGTATCAACGGCTCGGGGAGGGGGACAGACGACGGTGGCCTTCACGGTCCGTGACAAAGCGGTTCTTCCACACAGTGAAGCGTCGGCTCCTAGTAGCCTCCAGCGGGCAGGAAACCAATCGAAAAGCCGCCGTGGGATCCAGCTGAATCCAAAATATACATTCAAGAATTTCGTCGTCGGTGCCGGCAATCAATTTGCACACGCGGCATGTATGGCGGTTGCCGAACAACCAGGGCAGACGTACAACCCACTCTTTATCTACGGGGGAGTAGGACTCGGAAAAACACATCTCCTGAACGCCATAGGCAACCACGTTGCTGAGCATAGCGATCTCCGCATCGCATACTTGACTACCGAGCAGTTTACGAACGAGGTGATCAATTCCATCCGGTACGACAAGATGATGGACCTCCGAAAGCGTTATCGACACATCGATATGCTGATGATCGATGACATCCAATTCCTCGTTGGAAAGGAACGAACCCAGGAGGAATTTTTTCACACATTTAACGCGTTGTACGAGGGACATAAACAGATCGTCCTCTCCAGCGATCGCTTTCCAAAGGACATGCCGGATATTGAGGAGCGCCTGCGATCCCGATTCGAGTGGGGACTCATCGCGGATTTACAGCCCCCCGATGTGGAAACGCGCATCGCAATCTTGAGAAAGAAATCGGAGGACGAGGGAGTCAAATTACCGGAAGATGTCATTCAGTTTCTCTCCGTTACAATGAAGAGCAATATTCGGGAGCTCGAAGGGAGCCTCGTTCGACTAGGTGCCTATGCCTCCCTCACTGGGCAGGTCATCACCCTTGAGCTCGCAAAAAATCTCCTTCGTGACCTCATCGGCGATAAGAAAAAGGTTGTCGCGATGGATGATATTCAAGAGGCTGTCTGTGCCAAGTTCCACGTTAAGTTGACGGAACTGAAATCGCGCCGCCGGAGTAAAACGCTTGTGCAGCCTCGACAGATTGCCATGTATCTTTGTCGGGAGTTGACCGACTCATCGTACCCCGAGATTGGACGACAGTTTGGAGGGAAGGACCATACGACGATCATTCATGCCTGCCGTCAGGTCGCAAAAGCCAGGGAAGCCGACGCCGTGCTGCAGACAACGATTGAAACGTTGAGGGAACAGATTCTTCGAAGTTAACGGCTTGGCCGGGGGAGTACGCTATGAAAGTACGCATCGGGCGAGATGAATTATTGACAGGACTCCAACGCGTACAAGGTGTCGTGGAAAAGCGCAACACGATGCCGATTTTGTCGAACATTTTGTTGGAGGCCAAACAAGACGGTGTCGAGATTGTCGCAACCGATCTTGAGATCGGGTTGAGAGGCCTCTACAAGGCAACCGTGCTGACTCCTGGGGGCGTGACCATCTCGGCTCGAAAGCTGTTCGAGATCGTGAAAGAGTTACCTTCCGGGGATATCGAGCTGACCTCAGCGGACAACAATTGGACGACGATCCAAGCTGGGAAGAGCCAATTCAAAGTCGTGGGTCTTCCCAGCCACGATTATCCGGCGCTCCCGACGATCGATCGCGAAGGGTTAACGCCTCTCTCTGGAGACGGACTACTGGAATTGATTCGGAAGACGCTTTTTGCAGCCGGTGACAACGATGCCCGGTACATCTTGAACGGACTTCTCGTTACATTGCTAGGGACTGAGAAGAAAACCTCTCTGCGATTGGTCGGCACGGACGGTCATCGTCTAGCGGTGGCGGAACAGGAAGTCGGAAAAGCCGGGTCCAAAGGGATGCCGTTGGAAATGAAGGCCATCATTCCCAAAAAAGCTGCCCATGAGATCAGGCATCTACTGGAAGAGGGAGGAGACGCTGAACCGCTGATCGGCTTCTCGAAGAATCTCATGATCTTCCGGAAAAGCGGTCTACTCCTGACGTCCAGGCTGATGGAAGGCAATTATCCGAATTATCAGCAGGTCATTCCCAAAGAAAGCGGCAAGCCTATCAGTGTGAATCGAGCCGAACTGGAGAGCGCGCTTCGTCGAGTATCAGTATTGTCCAAGGATAAGTCCAGCGCGGTGAAGGTGTCGTTTGCGTCCGGCAAGATGACGCTCTATTCCAGCAGCCCGGACTATGGAGAAGCCACAGAGGAGTTGCCTGCGCAGTACGAAGGCGAGACCTTGAATACGGGCTTCAATGCCCGATATCTGTTGGATGTTTTCAATGTGATGGATGGGGAAACGCTCTCTCTGCAGATGGAGACACCCTTGAGTCCCTGTCTGGTTCAGGAGCCGGAAAGTCCGGGCTTCAAGTGTGTGGTGATGCCCATCAAAGTTTAGCGTGATGATGAACAGGTACTCCAGCACAATCTTCGCATCGCGCAGCGGTTCAGTAGAGCAAGAGGTGAGCTGTGCTTTCAGACTGACCGCCGTGCAACTTCGAGTGAAGCAACGCAAGAGTAGCCTTTTACCAGGCTGTTAGGACACGATGGCCACAGAAGACCCGTCTCAGACCAAGTCAGATAGTTACCGCGCCGACCAGATCAAAGTTCTTGAGGGACTCGATGCGGTCCGAAAGCGACCGGCGATGTACATCGGCAGCACCGGCGTGGATGGCCTCCACCATCTGGTCTACGAGGTCGTTGACAACAGTGTCGACGAGCACATGGCGGGATTCGGGCAGACGATCGAGGTCACCATCCATATCGATGGGAGCGTGACGGTCATCGACAACGGGCGCGGTATTCCCACTGGCCTGCATCCCACGCAAAACAAGTCGGCAGCTGAGGTGGCCTTGACGGTCCTTCACGCAGGGGGGAAGTTCGAGCAAGGAGCCTACACAGTTTCCGGCGGGCTCCATGGAGTCGGGATCTCCGTGGTGAACGCCTTGTCGGAATGGCTTGAGCTGGAGATCTGGCAGGATGCCCAAGTATTCGAGCAGCGGTATGAGCGCGGGAAGCCAAACGCACCTCTTGAGGCGATGGGCAAGACGAAGCGCCGAGGCACCAAGGTTCGGTTCAAAGCGGACGGACAAATCTTCGAGACGCTGGAATTCAGCTTCGATGTCTTGGCCCAACGGCTCCGCGAACTAGCCTTTCTCAATAAGGGCTTGGCGATCACGCTCAGAGATGAGCGGAAAGAGCCTGCGAAAGAACAGGTCTTTTTGTACAAGGGCGGCATCGTATCCTTCGTCGAACATCTGAACGAAGCCAAGACGCCCCTTCATAAGCCGATCTACGTGAAGGTCGAGAAGCCGGAAATGATTCTCGAGGTGGCGCTTCAGTATAACGACAGCTACTCGGAGAATCTCTTTTCATTCGCGAACAATATCAACACAAAAGAAGGCGGCACGCACTTGGTGGGCTTCAAGGCCGCGCTGACCAGGACGATCAATACGTTTGCGAACGCGAACGATCTCCTCAAAAAAGACATGGAGTCTCTGACCGGAGACGACGTGAGAGAAGGGTTAACCGCTGTTGTCAGCGTCAAAGTGCGGAATCCACAGTTCGAGGGCCAGACGAAAGCCAAGCTCGGGAACAGCGAAGTGAAGGGTGTAGTGGAGGCTGCCGTTAACGAGGCTTTGGGCAATTATTTTGAGGAGAATCCTCCGGTCGCCCGCAAGATCATCGGCAAGGCCGTCGATGCGGCCCGCGCCCGCGAGGCGGCGCGGAAAGCCAAGGACCTGATCCGGCGCAAGAGTGCGCTCGATGGAGGCTCGCTTCCCGGTAAGTTGGCCGATTGCTCAGAGAAAGATCCGGCCTTGAGCGAACTCTACATCGTCGAGGGCGATTCGGCCGGCGGGTCAGCGAAACAGGGACGCGACCGAAAATTTCAAGCCATTTTGCCGCTAAAAGGGAAGATCCTGAACGTTGAGAAGGCCCGTTTCGACAAGATGCTGTCGAGCGATGAAATCAGGACGCTCATCATGGCGTTGGGGACTGGGATCGGCCGCAAGCGGGAAGAAGGCGACAAGCCGGAAAAGGATGCGTTCGATATTGCGAAGGCGCGCTATCACAAAATTATTCTCATGACCGATGCCGATGTCGATGGCAGCCATATCCGAACCTTGCTGTTAACCTTCTTTTTCCGTCAAATGCCCGAACTGATCGAGCGAGGCTATATCTACATCGCTCAGCCTCCGCTGTTCAAAGTGAAGAAGGGCAAATCGGAACGCTATCTCAAGGATGAGGCGTCGTTGAACGAGTACTTGGCGGACTTAGCCGTCGAAGATGTTGAACTCTACATGGAAGGAGTTCAGGGGTATGTGACCGGTCGGCGACTGCTGCCGGTCCTGAAGAAGATGATCGGGTTCGAAACGTTGCTTGGTCGCCAGAATAAGAAGCAGTACGAGGCCGCGCTCCTGCGTGCCTTTGTCGATGAACCGGGACTGGATCGCGAGCGGCTCAAGGAACGAGGAGCGCTCCAACAATCGGTTGAGAATGTCAAGCGATCGCTGGCTGTGGTTTTTCCGAAGGCGAGCCCCTCCTTTGACGTGTTAGACGACGAAGAGCATCAATCCAATAAAGTGAAGTGCCGGCTTCATACCAATGGCGTCACGCACGAGCTGGACATCACACACGAACTTGTCGGTTCAGCAGACTTCCGTGAACTCCAGAAGCTGACCCCTTCGGCGATCGGGTTGGGACGCCCTCCGTACAGACTCAAAGCCAAGAATCAGGAGAATCCCTATCGGACCACTGATGAGTTGGTGAGGGCCATCTTGGATTTGGGGAGGCAGGGGCTCAGCATCCAGCGTTACAAAGGGTTGGGGGAAATGAACCCCGGGCAACTGTGGGAAACGACCATGAATCCAGAAATGCGCACCCTCCTACGGGTGACGCTTGAGGACCTCACCGGCGTAGACGAGATCTTTACGATTCTGATGGGCGACGAGGTTGAACCTCGTCGTAATTTCATTCAAACGCACGCGCTCGAGGTTAAGAATTTGGACGTGTAGCGAACACGTCGGTCTCCGCACGTGTCATCGAAGAAGTGGACGTGGATGGTTGAGGAAAACGAGGAGTTGTAATGCCTCCTGACGAGCGTTTAGGCCATATCGCGATCGAAGACGAGATGAAGTCGTCATATCTCGATTACGCAATGAGCGTGATCGTGGGTCGGGCGCTTCCCGACGTTCGCGACGGACTCAAACCGGTTCATCGCCGCATCTTGTTCGGCATGAATGAAATGGGCCTCGCCTCCAATCGGGCCTACCGGAAGTCGGCCAAGATCGTGGGCGAGATCATGGGGAACTACCATCCCCACGGCGATTCGGCCATTTATGACACCCTGGTGCGGATGGCGCAGAACTTCAACATGCGCTATCCCCTCGTCGATGGCCAGGGCAATTATGGATCCATGGACGGCGACTCAGCGGCGGCCATGCGCTACACCGAAGCGCGCATGACCAAATTGGCTGAAGAGATGCTAGCCGACATCGATAAGGAAACGGTCGACTTCGTCCCGAATTATGATGAGTCGAGGCAAGAACCGTTGGTCCTGCCGACCAGAGTGCCGAATCTCCTGGTCAACGGCGCAGGTGGTATTGCGGTTGGCTATGCTACCAATATCCCGACCCACAACATTACCGAAGTCATTGATGGATTGCTTCTCCTGTTGGAGAACCCTGAGGTGACGATCGCCGAATTGATGAAGAAAATACCCGGCCCCGATTTTCCAACGGCCGGGTTTATTTACGGCGTGAGCGGCATCAAGGAAGCCTATGAGACCGGGCGAGGCCTCCTCACATTGCGAGCGAAAGTTGTGGTGGAGACCGATGAACGAACCGACCGAGAGCGCCTGATCGTCACGGAGATTCCCTACCAAGTCAACAAGGTGAGCTTGATCAAAAAGATCGCCGAGTTGGTTCAAGAGGACCGGATCAGAGGTATCTCGGACCTTCGAGACGAGTCCTCCGATCGCGAAGGCGTGCGAGTCGTCATTGAGCTGAAACGAAGCGAAATCCCATTGGTGGTCTTAAACAACCTCTACAAGCATACTCCACTCGAAACGACGTTCGGCGTCAATATGCTGGCGCTGGTCAACAATAGGCCTGAGGTTCTGAACCTCAAGCGGATCCTCCATCATTTCCTCGAACACCGACGCGAAGTCGTTGTGCGACGAACGGTTTTCGAGCTCAGAAAAGCGGAGGAACGGGCGCATATTCTCGAAGGACTCAAGATTGCGCTCGACAATCTCGATGCCGTCATCATGCTCATCCGAGGGTCCCGGTCGCCGGACGAAGCGCGGGCGGGGTTGATGCGACAATTCGGCCTCACCGAAATTCAGGCCACAGCGATCCTCGACATGCGGCTCCAACGCCTGACGCAGCTAGAACGGACCAAGCTCGTCGACGAGTACCAGGAAGTGCTGAAGCAGATCGAATACCTGAAGTCCGTGCTCGCGAGCGAAGCACTGGTCCGGACCATCATCAAAGATGAGCTGACCGAGATTCGTGAAGCCTATAAGGATGAGCGCCGCACGCAGATCGTCAAAGAAGAGGCGGAGATCAGCCTGGAAGACCTCATCGCGGAAGAAGAAGTGATCGTGAGCATCTCACACGCCGGATACATCAAACGCAATGCTGTATCGCTATACCGCGCCCAACGACGGGGGGGGAAAGGCAAGATCGGCATGGGCATCAAGGAGGAGGACTTCGTCGAGGATCTCTTCACCGCCTCGACCCACGATTCGCTTCTCTTTTTTACGGATGCAGGAAAAGTATTTTGGTTGAAGGTGCATGAAATTCCTGAGGCCAGCCGAGCCGCGAAAGGCAAGGCCCTCGTGAATCTCCTGGCTTTATCGAGCAATGAAAAGGTGACGGCGACGTTGCCGGTCAAAGAGTTTCGAGATGATCGGTATATCATCATGGGAACCAAGAAGGGCATCATCAAGAAGACGGAACTGTCCGCGTTCAGTAATCCGAGGCAGGGTGGGATCATTGCACTAGGGCTGGAGAGCGGCGACAAGCTGATCGGGGTGCAGCTGACCGATGGCCAGCGAGAGATCCTTCTTGGAACACGACAGGGTATGACGATTCGATTTAAAGAAGAAGAAGTTCGGCCGATGGGTCGGACCGCGTACGGCGTGAAAGGGATCACGCTGGAAGAGGGAAACGAAGTCATCGGCATGGAAACGATCACGCCTGATTCCACCACGTCCATATTAACCGTCACAGAAGGTGGTTACGGGAAACGGACAACGGTCGGCGAGTATCGTGTGCAGGGTCGTGGCGGGAAGGGCATTATCAGCGTGAAGACAACGGAGCGAAACGGCTTGGCCATTGGATTTCTGCAAGTTCGAGACGGCGACGAGATCATGATAATGGCCGCGCAGGGAAAAGTGCTCCGATGCAAGGTGGACGATATCCGCGAGATCGGCCGGAATACCCAAGGTGTCCGTATTCTCGACCTCGACGGCGAAGGAGACCGGGTCGTGGGCGTCGCCAGACTGGCGGAAGTCGTCGAACGAGAGGATCTTCCATCGGATGACACCTCTGAGGCCTAACTGAGTCCGGACGGACAGTTCCTGTATCCAACGGGTAGTTTCTTCCATGCCCCCCGTCGATCCAAAAACCAAGAAGCCGCTGGATATCGTCGTTAAATTTGCGCTCAGCGTGTTTGTGGGATCTTTCGCGCTGATTTGGGGCGGGATGTATCTCAGCCGTCCCGACCGCTCGATTCCACCCTACACGGTAGGGTCCCAGGCCGGTCATGTCGTGGCGACCTATGTCCCTCGGGATACCCAAGATGAACAGATCGAACGATTAGTGAAGCGGTTTCGAAAGGTCGGCCATGAGACGCGCGATTTCGGCCCCATGAAAATCTATCCCACAACCGCCGGTGATCCCGGAGGTCGGTACAGACAAATCATGATTTATGTGTTCGACGACCATCTCAAAACCAATCCAGAAGTGCTGGCACGGTATCTGGCAGGCGATGCAGCGGTGATAAAGGATTACCTACAATCCATGCGCGGGTACTATCGATTGCAGGACCAGGATGAGGAAGGCGGCACCGGCCCCATGCCTCACGATGGAAACATGTCCAGCGACACACGGATTCTGTTCAAGGGGCTTGTGACGGATCCCTTGCCGGTCGAGGATGAACCTGAGCCAGATATGTCGATATCACCTCTCTGAATCGCTCGCGCAACGAAGGGTCTTGGATCGCCGCGGTATGCGAAACTACGTCGGGCAAGGGGGCAGCGAGAGAAGGGGACTGGAGGCTGGCGGCGGGAAGGTCGGCTGTGGCCATGGTTGTATCCGGAATCTCTCCAACGCGAAATGCAATGTCGGTCACACACTCTGGTCCGGACTCCGCTTGTAACTTCGTCAAAAGCGCGGGCTTGAGAAACGTCAGTTGTTGCAGCCAGACTGGATTTCTGACGATGAGGTACAGTTTCTTAAAGCGAATATGAGCCGGCCAAGTATGGCTTGCCATGGGTTCGCCGACGAGATCGTGCCAGCGATGTTGTAAACGAAGTTCGATCAACCTCGGTTCCAGACCAAGTCGTTTGGAAACTCCCGAGAGGATACTGCCGAAAGAATCGAGCCTGCCAGAGCCCATGCTAGGCATCATAGGCGGGATATAAGAACGAGATCAAGGCGCTGTTCCCTCTATGACTAAAGAGACCGAAGATCAGTACAAAGTCGTGGCCACGAATCGGAAGGCCTATCACGACTACTTTATCGAAGAAAAGTTCGAGGCTGGGATGGTTCTGAAAGGCACGGAGGTGAAATCGTTGCGCGATCGACGTGTCAACTTACAAGACAGTTACGCCAGTGTCAAAGAAGGTGAGGTCTTTCTTCACAACTGCCACATCAGCCCGTATAGTCACGGCAATCTCATGAACCATGATCCGATCAGGACCCGTAAGCTGCTTCTGCATCGCAAGGAAATCAACAAGCTTCTCGGCAAAACGCAGCAGAAAGGCCTCACGCTGGTTCCTCTCCGCATCTATTTCTCAGCGCGAGGCCGCGCCAAGGTCGAACTGGGATTGGCAAAAGGGAAAAAGCAGCATGATCGTCGCGCGTCGATCAAGACTCGAGAGGCGGGACGAGAAGTTGAACGAGCCATGAAAGAGAGAAAATAGAACGGCTGATATTAGTCGCGCTCTCTCTATCGACCATTCCTCTATCGTCTTCCGCCCCACAATAAACACGCACACACGACCGCCTCAACACCAGCCGTCCTCCCCGTAGGTCTCCCCACCTAATCGGGGAGTCGGTCTGGCTACCGACTCGCGGTCTGCATCATTGCGAACAGCACGCTGAATATAGCGAATAATAGGAACCCTTCAATAAAGGAAATCATAGTAGATGTTCACCCCCTTTCACTTTTCTAACATGTATACGCCCCCAATATGAAGTCTCCATGAGGGCATCATGAAGAGTTCTTCATGGACCTGTAGGGGGAAAACTACGTCTGAAGGGGGAGGTGAACGTGGGTTTCGTACTAGCCGAAATCTCGGGCGGTATCGAGAGTCTGTTCCGAAGGAAATGTCTGCCGAGTGAGCGCTGGCAAACGCAGAGTGAAGACGGAGCCTTTGTTGACCTCGCTCGTGACGGAAATGCTTCCACCGTGAGCCTCCATGATCTCCTTCACAATGGGAAGTCCAAGCCCGGTCCCGGCGGTATCCTTCGCTCGGGCCCAATCGGTCCGGTAGAATCGCTCAAACAGATGGGGAATATGCTCCGGCTCGATACCATGACCCGTGTCCTCGACCGCTATAGCGACCTGGTGACCAACCGCCTCTAACTCCAAACGAACCGTGACGGAACCGCCGGTTGGTGTGTACTGCAGGGCATTATCAAGAAGATTGATGAGCGCTTGTTTGAGCCATTGCGCGTCGCCGAGGACAGGGGGAACCAGCTGGGACTCGAACCTCAACGCGATCTGATGGTCATCGGCCAGAAGCATTAACTCCTCCACGATTTCTTGTATGAGCGGCTCCAGTGCGAGGGGTACGAGATTGACCGGAGGCCTGCTGCTGGTGAACTTCGCGAGGGTCAATAGGGGACGGGTTAAGGCAATGAGTCGTTCAACTTGCTGGAGATTATTGAGAAGCACCTCGTGATATTCGTCTACGGTCCGGGCTTTCATGAGGGCCACCTCGAGGTTCCCCTGCAGGATGGTCAACGGTGTCTTCATCTCGTGGGCGGCGATTTCGCAAAAGTTCCGTTGGACTTCACTGCTTCGCTGAAACTGATCCAGCACGGCATTCACGGCCTGAGTGAGTCGACGAAATTCCTGATAGGGTGAATCCATCGGCAGTCGCTTTCCAAGGTCGGCCTCCGACATCGTTTCGGCACCTGTGCACAAGGCCTCGATCGGGGCCAGGACTTTCTTGGATAGCCAGTGGCTGCCGACCCACGCAAAAAACAACGTCGCTACGGACCCGAGTGCCAGGAGAAACACAAGACCATTCAGCGTCTCCTGGTAGTGAAGCAAGGACGTTTCCGCCTGCAGGACGTACGGCACATGGCCCTTACCGACGACGTAGAGAAATAGGTGACGAGCCGGTATCCCATCGGATGCCTTCAGGGTTTCGAATAGGAGGGTTTTGAGACGGACCTGTTCGAGTATGCGGGGGGGGAGCGACTCCCACCCCGCTGCGTGAGGGCTCCTCCATACAAGCGAACCATCGGTGGAAAAGACCCGAAGGGCGTGGGTGACGTCGGGCAAGACGTGCTGTTCCGTGGTGCTCTGAGTCAATTCGCGAGTTGGCCCAATGTCTTGGCTACGGTGTTCGAAGAGCTCAGGCTGCCGCTCCACGAACTCTGCCAATGTCTCTCCCAATACGATCAGGCGTCCGTCCACAAAGCGTTCAAGCAACACCTCACTCGCGGCATACACCAGTGCGGAGAACAGGAGTAGTCCGGCCATCAAGACAAAGGTGGACCAGCTGATCAAGCTGCGCAAAGATTTCATGCCGGAGCGTCCGGCTCTTCGAGCATATACCCGGCGCCGCGTACCGTGGCGATCAAGGGCGGCGAAAAGTCCCGGTCGATCTTTGCGCGGAGGGCCCGAATATGGGCGTCGACGATGTTGGTCATGGGGTCATAGCTGATATCCCACACATGTTCAATGATCGCAGTTCGTGTCAGCACACGATTCTTGTTCCGTAACAGAAACTCGAGCAATGCGTATTCCTTGTTCGTCAGAACGATCTCTTGTCCAGCCCGCCAGACCCGATGAGATGCCGGATCCAGCCTGAGGTCGGCCGCCTGCAATTGGACGATTTGCTGTGTACTACCTCGACGCAGGAGCGCCCGTATTTGGGCCAACAGCTCTACGAAGGCGAACGGCTTCGACAGAAACTGGTCCGCCCCGGTGTCAAAGCCCGAGACCTTGTCCTCCACCGTGTTGCGGGCGGTCAAGAGCAGTACAGGCGTCGTGTTCCCCTTGGCTCTGATGCGGCGGCAAAGGGTGAGGCCGTCGAGTTTGGGCAGCATGATGTCGAGAATCAAGAGATCGTACGTATTGTTCAACGCGAGCTCCAATCCCTCTTCACCGTCGGCTGCCACGTCAACCGCGTAGTGCTCTTCTTTCAGCCCTTTTCGGATGAATTGCGCGAGATCCGCGTCGTCTTCAACTAAGAGAAATCGCATGGCTCTCCTTACGCCTCACGGATGCTCAACGAGACCAGATGGTGACCGAAGTGCTGTTGGTCAACAGAGACCGCTCCTACAGTCCGTGACGACAAGGTTGGTCGCTTTCTCCCCTGTGTCCAAGTCTAGGGTAACCCAGGCAATGGCACCCGGACGTTCATCCTGGCGTGCCCCGATGGCTCCCTCCAGAAGGCTGACTATATAATAGCGGCCGGCGGGAATTTTTGTGAACCAAAAGTGACCAGTTGGGTTTGCCCGCGTTGTGCGAAGATAGGGGACGAGGCGTTTGTCCGTCAGAAGCTGCGACAGAACGCCCTGGAGACACTCAAAAGACGAAATGGGAGCAACGGGGCTGTCGAGAGATGGGGCGTCGCCTCTTGACGCGCAGGAACTCGTTCGCACGTGTCGATTAAACCAGTCGCGTGTGTAGGGTATCCTGGGAATCAGATAGACCGGGATACCCGCCTGCGTGATGGCCTTGCCGGAGGGTGAACTGAGGAACACTTGGCCGGTTGCCGTTCCTCGCCCTTTAGGCTTGTAGGAGAAGAGCTCCTTCTCATTCAGTGGCGGAGGATTCGCTGGGGATGGCTCAGCCGCCGGTACCAGCGGATATGGAAACGTGTTGATCAGCAGCCAACAGGCGAACCACCAACGGAACTTGGTCTGCGGCCATGTCATGTCGGGGAAGGTGACGCCGCAGGGGAGTCGTCCGGAATGGTTGGAGATGAGGCGACCTTGTGTTTGAGCGCGCGACCTTTGTCCGGTGTCGGATCCGCGACGATACCATAGTTCTCACGACCTTCGTGGCCGTCCGGCAAATATTCCGTGATCGGCATCCCATCTTCACGAACAAAGAGGAGACAGTGACAGTACTTGTAGATCTGCATTTCATCGCACGCGCAGATCCACCGTCTGAGCTTGGCTTCAGCCTCTTTGTCCTTATAGAAATTGCACGGACAGAGTGGCTTCCCCAGTTCATCAATGTGCATCGCCAACCCGTTGACGACTGCCTCGGTCACAGCAGGGTTGGGATGCATCATAGTCCCACTTTTCTCAGCAAACCCCTGCACGAATTTCCGAATCTTCTCGAGGCTTTCCTGCGTCGGTTCAGCCATGGACCTCCTCCTACGAGCGATGAAAGGCAGATCCGCTAGTTTACAAGGGGAATTCGCTGCTTTACAATCCGACTCTTCGTCCGATTCTCGTTACCAAATCTTATGGACATGTCCATTCGACAGATTTTACACCAACGACTGGTTCCCGAAGTGGGTGCATCTGTCGCGGAAACGCTTGTAACCCGCTTGCTTCAGGCCACGGACAAGCTCAATGCGGAAGCACGAGTATTAACCCTGCTGGAGGAACTCCACGAATTATCAGGAAAAACAGCCAGTGCGGCGGTGGCGGCGCTCCCTGAGCTTGACCGGCGCGCTAGGCTGGGGGATATCTTTCTGTGGCTTGATCTAGGAGTTGCCTTGGCCGAATCGTCCGGCGCGTCCGCACTCAAATATTTCAAGGATAGCCCTCTGGTGCTTGGGCTCATCGAATCGGCTGATGCCCGATCGGAGGTGTTGACGATCGGTCTGGAAGTTGCGGAGCAAGATGCCAACGTGGCGCTCGAGTACATTCGACATGCGCCGCAGATTCTGTCGGACGTGCCCACAATCCAATTGCGCCCCTGGCTCGACATCGGCATTGAACTCACGCAAGTCAACGTGGTCGTCGGGCTTGAGTTCATCAGGCAGATCTCCAAGCTTGCCTCCGTTTTGCCTTTGGAGAGCGTGCGTGACTGGGCCACAGTAGGGATGAAATTGATTGTGCCGAATAGCCTCGGGAAGCCGGACTACATGGCGACGATGGAATTTCTCAGAACCAGCCCCGCCATTCTCGGTCACATTGAACATCCAGCTGTTCGAACGAAAGTTGTGTCTCTATGCCGCTTGTTGGCTGAGCACTCTCCAGAGTCCGGCATCACGTGGCTTGCTGAGTCTCCGGACCTCTTGCGAGCGGTGCCGTCGGTGGAATGGCAGATCAAGCTCTTGCAGTACGGGTCGTTGCTTGCCGGGAAGCATGCGGAGGCGACGATTGGTTATCTGCGTCGTGCGCCGGAACTCATCCAACTGCTCGGGAACGGCCCTGAGGCCGCTCGAAGATTTGAGAATTGGTTCACGACGGGAATGGAGGTGGTGGGCTACAGTCCTGACGCAGCACACGCCTTTTTTTCGATGGAATCTCAGAAAGCGTTAGCGTCGGTCGAGCAGGCGTTGAGCGGAGTGCCCTTTCGACAGGTCGCACGAAGGCTCAAGCTGTTCGTCCAGGGACTCTGTGGAACCAGTGTCACCGTGACGGCGCTTCCCGATTCGCTGACGTCTCCAGCGCGTGCGGCAGTCAGCGCAGACGGAAAGACCATTTCATTGCCGGCGCTGCTGCGTCGGTATCCGACGGCCGCGGAGAACGAACGTCTCTATCTGATTATGGCGGCGCACGAGGCTGGGCATGTAGAGTACGGGACCTATCGGTTCCGACTCGAATCGCTCGCCGATTTGGTTGAAACCGTACGATGTCGCTACGGTCGATCCAACGAAGCAAGACCTGAGACACTATCTTCCTTGTTTCAGGTTTACCCACAGCCAAACTTGGTACGGGATCTTTGGATTGTGCTGGAGGATGCGCGTATCGAATCTTTGCTGCAGGCCGAGTATCCGGGGCTTCGGGGTGATCTGGCACGGTTGGCCGCAGAATCCATCACTCCACGTGATCCCGCTCAAGGTGTGACGGTCAAGGAACTGGTCGTCGACTGCCTCCTGAGGCTCTCGACGGGTGAAACGGAAGCTGTTGCAGTACCGAGGGCAGTCAGGGAGGAAGTCTCCATCCTCTGGTTCATGAGTCAGGCTGTTCTGAAGACGACAGCCACGGCGGAGGAAGTTGTTCGTGTGGTCGATGCTGTGTATGTGCGACTGGAAGAACTGTTAGTTGCCCGTGGCGAAATGATCACTGTGGAGCGTCATGAGGAGCCAGAGGATCAGAAGTCGGAACAGATACAACCGGAACAACCGAGTGACCAGTATCGCCCCATGACCGATGTGGCCCATCGCGGCTCGATGAACCCGGAGTACATCACGTGGGGTCAGGAACAACTGCAGCGAGGATCTCAACCTCCGGCACAATCCGACGGTGACCTCACACGGAAAGCCAGGAAGGATGAGCAAAAGATCGGAAACAGAGAACGGCTGGGCGAGGGCCGTTCACTGCCGTCGGTGGTGGAGGAAAGCATGACACTTGAGGCCGACGGGCACCCGTTGCAAGAGAAAACCGTGCATGAAGGACAAGCCATCCTCTATCACGAGTGGGACTATCGGATTGAAGATTACCGGATGAATTGGTGCCGTGTTGTCGAACGACCAGCGGATCTTGGATCTGACGAGTTCGTCACGGCAACGTTAGTTGCCCGACAGAGTACCACCCGGTCACTGCGGCGGTTGTTCGAAGGGTTGCGTCCTCCGGCGTTTCGTCGCGTCATGGGGCAACCCGACGGGGACGAGGTGGATCTCGATGCAGTGGTTCGACGGACGGGAGAGCAACGGGCAGGCATGGAAGGCGACGATCGTATCTACATCCGTCGAGAAAAACGCGAGCGCGACGTAGCCGTGGCTTTTCTTGTCGACATAAGTGGTTCGACGAGCCGGGAGCTCGGAAATGGGCGGCGAGTGATCGATATTGAAAAAGAAGGCCTGGTGCTGCTGTGCGAAGCCCTTGATGCCGTGGGCGATCAATATGGGCTGTATGCCTACTCCGGCCAAGGACGAGCCATGGTCGACTTTCTCACGATCAAAGATTTTGACGATCGGCTGGGCGCATCGACCGCACATCGGCTGGGGGGCCTGGCTCCCCGTCATCAGAATCGCGACGGAGCGGCGATTCGGCATGCCACGACCAAGTTGTTGAAGCGCGACGTGAAGAACCGTATTCTCATGCTGTTGAGTGACGGACGTCCCTTAGACGATCACTACAAGGAGGGGTACTCCTTGGAAGACACAAGGGTGGCCCTGCGCGAGGCGCGACACAGGGGAATCGAGACTTTTTGTGTGACGATCGATCGAGAAGCGGAGAGCTATGTGTGCCGGATGTATGCGGAGGCGCGGTATTGTGTCATCAGCAGCGTCGAATCCCTTCCAACCAAGCTGCCCCGCATTTACAGGCAATTGACTGCGTAACCAGGCATTGAGTATGACGGACTCGATTGGAAAACCCATGGTTCCCGCATGGCTGTATAAGCTCTTCACGGGCCATCAATATCCCTATGTCCGTCGCTTAGCCAAATTTGGACAGACGGTGCAACCCGGTGAAGACCGTCTCGAGCCGACAAAGGAGATGATCGAGGCCAAGTTCTGGGAGGTCTATCCTCGTTGCCGGGTGAAGGTGTTGCAGGAAGTGAAGGAAGGGATGATCGTGGTCTTTCATGACCTGCGCGAATATTCTCCCGGAGGTTATCAAGAGCTGGTCGACAATCCGGAGGAGTTTCTGAAAAACACCTTCGGCAAGAAGAAGATCAAGGTCAATTTCTATGACGATGAGAATTTCGTCTGTACGATCAACTTCAAAGTTGGGGGCTGGACTGAACATGAACATGCGTGAGGGGTCAGGAGTAAGGCGTAAGGGGATGTTGCGCTTCACGTCTCACGCGTCACGTTTTACGAGGTAGTCAAGATGGCACGACCGAAAATTACGGTGGTAGGAGCGGGGAACGTCGGTGGGACGACAGCGCAACGGTTGGCGGAGAAGGATCTCTACCACGTGGTGCTGGTCGATATTGCCAAAGGAGTCCCACAGGGCAAGGCGCTCGATATTTCTCAAGCTGGGCCGGTCTGTGGGTACAACACGCGAGTCGTCGGCACGAACGAGTACACGGAAACCGCCGGATCGTCGATCGCCGTCATCACGTCCGGCATGCCGAGAAAGCCTGGCATGAGTCGCGACGAGCTGTTGGTGACGAATGCGAAAATCGTGAAATCGGTCGTGACAGAATTAGTCTCCCACTCGCCGGAGATCATCCTGATCCTGGTCACCAATCCTTTGGATGCCATGGTCCATGTGGCGCGTACGGTCAGCGGTCTTCACTCATCGCGAATCATCGGCATGGCCGGCGTATTGGACTCGGCAAGAATGCGCACGTTTATCGCTACGGAATTGAATGTGCCGGTGACGGACGTACAGGCGATGGTCTTGGGCGGACATGGCGATACGATGGTGCCCTTACCGCGGTATACGACCGTGAAAGGACGACCGGTGTCGGAACTTATGGCGAAGGAGAAGCTGGAGGCCATCGTCAAGCGCACGCGCGACGGGGGAGCGGAAATCGTCGGCCTCCTAAAAACGGGCAGTGCCTTTTATGCACCGTCCGCCTCGGTTGTGGCCATGGTGGACGCGATTCACAAGGACCAGAAGCAGGTGATGCCCTGCGCGGTGTTGTGTGACGGGGAGTATGGTCTGAAGAACGTTGTGGTCGGCGTGCCGGTGAAGATCGGACGAGGCGGGGCCGAACAGATTATGGAATACGAGCTGACGAGCGACGAACGAGCAGCATTGGAAACCTCGGCCGACGCAGTTCGAGAACTCTGTAGCGCTGTCGATCGACTGATGGTCTAGGCTCACCGCACGCGTCAGGAAGCCCATAGACTACCATCATTTCGTGCATGTTCAGCGAATGAAGGATGTCGAGCCACGATAGGAGTGGCTTGACATTCTGAGAAACGCTGCAGTAGTCATATCAGGTCAGGCAGTCAACCGTTTTTGAGGAGAGGGAGCTATGAAATTTCTTGAAAGTCCGATGCAGACGATGGGAGTGGGATTTGTTCTCACCATCGTCTTGGTAGCCATATATTTGGGATTAACGGGTATTGGCGCGGGTGAAGGCGACTGGGGCCAGATGATTCTTCGCTGGGTGCACTTCCTGGCTGGGATCACGTGGATCGGGCTTCTGTACTTCTTCAACTTGATTAATGCCTCCTTCTTGAAGAGCTTAGATGGACCGACCAAGAATATCGTCATTCCGAAACTCATGCCGGCAGCGCTCAATTGGTTCCGGCATGGGGCCACTGTGACCGTAGTTGCCGGGGTGTTGTTGTATGGCCACATGTACCACAAAGGCGGCACGGGCGCCGTGGCTTTGGCCATCGGTGGGTTGCTTGGCATTATCATGATGGGCAATGTTCATGGGATTATCTGGCCGAATCAGAAGAAGATCATTGCCGCCGTCAACGCGGCTGCGCAGGGGACGCCGGCACCCCCTGAGATGGCTCAATGGGGACGAACCGCCTTGCTGGCCTCGCGCGTGAATTTTATGCTTTCGATTCCCATGCTGTTCTTCATGGGAGCCGGTAGCCATTTCAGATAAAGCCGTATGTCTCTCGCCGGTGAGCTCAGCTCACCGGCAGAGGTTTCTATCGTCAGCGTCCTCAACTTTACTACCCCCCTATGCCTAGCCTCTAACTGGGGCTCCTAGGCCTAACCGCTTGAGATTCAGGCCCATTTCGGCTTCGTTACCTTGACGGATCAAGAGGCGGCACCGTATAGTACAATCTCAACCTTGAGGACATCCTGATAGGATAGTTATGTCTGCGACTGCCGAACCACGCCTTGTCCAACAGATGGAGGGAGCCCCTTGGGAGATCGAGGGGTATCTCAAATTGGGTGGCTATGAGGCCTGGAAGCGATGTGTGAAGGAATTGAATCCGGATCAAGTGATTGATGAGCTGAAGAAATCAGGCCTGCGGGGACGAGGTGGTGCTGGATTTCCGACGGGCATCAAGTGGGACAAGGTGCTCAACCACCGGGTGAAAGAGCGCTATTTCGTCTGCAATGCTGGAGAACACGAACCCGGCACGTTCAAGGACCGCCATTTATTGAAGACTGTGCCGCACCAATTGATCGAGGGCTGTTTGATTGCATCGTTTACGGTGCAGGCAAAGGCATCCTTCATCTACGTGAATCATGAGTACCACGAGGAACAGCAGAATCTGAAAAAAGCCTTGGCCCAAGCAAAAGAACAAGGACTCCTTGGGAAGAATGTGCTCGGCAGCGGAATCGATATTGAACTGGAAATCTTTGACGGCCATGGCAGCTACGTGGCGGGCGAAGAGACGGCGATGCTCGAATCGATGCAGGGCCGTCCGGCGATGCCGAGGCAGAAGCCCCCGTTCTATCCGACGGACTTCGGCCTCTACGGAAAGCCGACTCTCGTCAATAACGTGGAGACGCTCTGCAACATCCCTCGTATTCTCCATAAGGGGGTCTCGTGGTTCACACAGGTGGGGACAGAGAAATGTCCAGGGACGATGATGTTTTCATTGAGCGGGGCGGTCAATCGACCTGGTGTGTATGAGATGCCGATGGGCGTGGCGATCCGCGATCTGATCGAACACTGCGGGGGCGGCGTACCCAATGGTCGCAAGATCAAGGCGGTCTTTCCAGGTGGACCGGCGTTTTCCATGGTGACGGCGGATCAGCTTGATCTTCCAATGGATTTCGATTCGTTGAAGAAAGCCGGGACGGGGTTGGGGTCAGCCGGTGTCATCGTTGTCGACGATGCGACATGCATGGTGGCTAAGACGCTGCACTTTTCAAATTTTTTCAAGAATGAGAGTTGTGGTCAGTGCCCTCCCTGTCGGATGGGAACTATGAATCTAGCCGCGCTAATGACAAAAATAGAAGCAGGAGAGGGTACTCAAAAGGACCTCGATAGCATGTTGCAGCTCTGTGGCTTTGTGAAAGGAACCGGGTACTGTACGTTGGTCACCGGTGCATCGGTCTTGGTGCAAAGTAGTCTGAAATTATTCCGGCACGAATACGAAGATCATATTCGGCTGCAGCGGTGTCCCTATCAGGATGCACCGGTTGGAGTCGTCGCTCATTCGTAGGAGCAATCATGCCACGAGTGACCTTCCTCCATTCAAACGGACGAAGCGGAGAAGTAGACGAGAACATTTCGCTCCTTGATGCGGCAAAGGAAGTGGGTTTTCGGTTGAACCACGACTGTGGAGGCAATGCCTCCTGCACGACCTGCCGCGTTGAGGTCCAGGTAGGGCATGAGCATCTTTCGGAGATCGATTTCGACGAGCAAGACCTGCTGGATCGGGAAGCGTTGACGGAGCCGCACCATCGACTGGCTTGCCAAGCACGTGTGCTGGGCGATGTCGTTGTGCGTGTCCCGGAAGCCAAATGGGAGAGCCAAAAAACAACGGCGACAGAAGCGTGGGGTTGATATTCGAGAGAGAGGTGTTAGACTAACATTCTAGCTAACTCGCGAGTGCGGGGTAGGTCGATCTATAGAGGAGGACAACAATGGTTACAATTACGTCAGTGGCGGAACAGAAGATCAAGGAGTTGATGGCCGAGGAAAAAGATGTGGTCGGGTTGCGAGTGTACGTGCGCGGCGGCGGGTGCCATGGCTATCAGTACGGAATGGCATTTGAATCAAAAATGGCCGAAGACGATACGATCATTGAAAAAGGCAATGTGAAACTCATCATGGATTCACAGAGCGCTCCCTTGTTGCAGGGTGCCGAAGTTGATTACGTGGACAGTGTGCAAGGTTCAGGCTTCTCGATCAAGAATCCTCAGGCTAAAACGACGTGCGGCTGCGGCAGCTCGTTTAGCGCGTAAGCGTCGCTACGGGAATGTCGGAGCAAATGCCGACACGGCACCTCCAGGCTGGGGCCCTCGAACTTCGAGCGGCTCCAGCCGTTTCTTTCACTCCAAGAGATAATAGCTCGTATGCCACAGGTACATGTGACCAGGCGCTATCGCTTTTGCGCCGCTCATAGACTTCACACCGATCTGCTCTTGCCCGAAGAGAATTGGGCAGCGTTCGGAAAATGTAATAACCGGAACGGTCACGGGCATAACTATGTAGTGCTGGTCACAGTCGAGAGTGGAGCAACGATGGATGGGTGCGACCTGGACCGGCTTGACCAAGTAGTCAACGAGAAGGTCATCGAGCGCTTCGATCATTTCGACCTCAATTGTGATCCCGCCTTTGCCAACCTCACGACAACGGGGGAAAACCTCGTCAAAGTGATCTGGGATATCTTGGAGCCGTTCCTGCCGTCCGGCGGTCTACAAAAGGTCGGTGTGATTGAGACGAGAGACAATTATTTTGAATATGCGGGCGTCACCTCAACACGAAGGGGAACGTAGTGACGAAGCAACGGAGGAGAGAAAAAGGACGAGAATCGGTGGAAGACACCAACGGGAGTGGAAAGCCTGCGGACCTGCCCGCTCTTCAATCGCTGGTCACTGAAATGCTGCTCGCGCTTGGAGAGAAACCAGGTCGTAACGGTTTGCTCAAGACGCCTGAGCGTGTAGCCAAAGCGCTGGCCTTTATGACCCAAGGCTATCAGCGCAATATCGATCAGCTGCTGAACGGAGCGCTCTTTCCGATCGAATACGACGAAATGGTCATCGTGAAAGACATCGATTTTTTCAGCATGTGCGAGCACCATCTGCTCCCGTTTTTTGGCAGAGTCCATGTCGGCTATTTGCCGAATAAGAAAGTCGTGGGTCTCAGTAAAATTCCGCGTATTGTGGATACCTTTGCCAGACGGCTTCAAGTTCAAGAACGTTTGACGGTTCAAATTGCCGAAACCCTACGCTCCAAGTTGAACGCACATGGCGTCGGGGTGGTGGTCGAAGCGCGACATCTCTGCATGATGATGCGCGGAGTGGAGAAGCAAAACACCGTGGCCGTCACCAGCTCCATGCTGGGGGCGTTCCGTAGCCAATCACAAACGCGCGAGGAATTTCTCAAGTTGATTCGACGCGGTAGCATCGGCGATCCGGAGTGAGCGCTCAACTATTGTTCGTGTGGCCGCGCTGGTTACGTGCTAACGTCGAGACAAACGAACGGACTGTCTCATTAAACAGTTCAGGCTGTTCCAGGTTTGCAAGGTGAGCGGCTCCGGGGATGATAGTTAAACGGGCATTGGGAATCCTCTCTGCCATAAGTTTGGCATCGGAAGGCGGGGTTGGAAGATCAAGCTCACCAACGATTACCTGAGTGGGACAGGAGACCTGATCGAGGAGCGGCAGTGAATCCGGCCGAACAGCCATGGCCATCAAGTCTCCCGCGATGCCGCTGATTTCATTGCCCTCGATCATCGTGCGCACTCGCTGAACAAGCTCCCGTCTCGTTTGAGTCGTTGCGGGACTCAATAACTTTGGAATCATGATGTCGGCGATCGCCCTCACGCCTTGCTTGTAGGCGATCTGGGCCATCTCAAACCGTGCCTGCTTTCCTTCGGCAGTATCTGCCTGGGCTCTGGTGTCCGCCAACACCAATCCTTTTACACGCTCAGCGTACCTTCGATAGAACGCGAAGAGGATATACCCTCCCATGGACAGTCCGACGAAGACCGCGTGAGGGATCGCTAAGTGATCCAGCAGACCGCGGACATCGTCGGCAGCTTGCTCGAGAGTATAGTGCCAGAGGGGCGCATCGGATTCACCGTGCCCACGCAAATCAAGAGTGACGATCCGAAAATCTTGGGCGAGTGCAGCCTCTTGGGGAGTCCACATCATTCGGTTGAGCGGAAAAGCGTGTAGAAAGACGACCGGAAACCCACTCCCCTGATCGTGATACGCGATCGAGATCCCATTGATCTTCGCCTGCATCAGTTCCTCCATACGGGAAGCTGTTCGTAGCATCGACGACACTCGTGGTCAAGAGCCTATTTGCGTACGCCCTCACGAGCAGATACAATTCCTCGATTTCAGGAGATAGGATGTCGATGTCACGTGACCCACGCCCCGATCTATTCACGGCATCAGAGACAGGCCGCCACGTACCTGCGCCTCTCGCAGAACGTATGCGGCCACGAGATTTCGCTGATTTTGTCGGACAGGACGATATTGTCGGACCCGATCGTCTCTTGCGAAAAGCGATTGAGGCGGACCGACTGTCGTCGGTTATTTTCTGGGGACCGCCGGGATCCGGAAAAACTACACTCGCGCATCTCATCGCGCGACATACCAAAGCTCATTTTGTGCCGTTTTCTGCCGTGACCGGAGGCATTCCCGAGCTGCGGGAGATCATCAAAGCCGCTGAGCATCGGCTGGCTTTGCAGCAACAGAAAACCATGTTGTTCGTCGACGAAATTCATCGCTTCAACAAGGCGCAGCAGGATGCGTTTCTCCCCCATGTGGAGCGCGGTACGGTGGTATTGGTCGGTGCGACCACCGAAAATCCTTCCTTCGAGGTCATCAGCCCTCTTTTGTCACGTTCTCTGGTCGTGGTGCTGAAGCCTCTGGACGAAGCCGCATTGGAGGAGATCATCGATCGAGCGTTGGACGACCAAACCGTCGGATTGGGTGCAAAGAACGCTCGCGTTTCACCGGAAGCCAGACGACGACTCATTTCCTATGGAAACGGCGATGCTCGCTCACTCCTGACGGCATTGGAGTTCATCGTTGAGCAGTGCGAAGCAAGACCGGATGGCGTTCGAGAGATCGATATTCAGGTGGTCGAGTCTGGACTACTCGCCCGATCGTTGCGCTACGACAAATCTGGCGAAGAGCACTACAACCTGATCTCTGCGTACATTAAAAGTCTTCGGGATTCCGATCCGGACGGGGCGCTCTATTGGTTAGCTCGTATGCTCGATGCTGGGGAAGATCCGAAATTCATTGCCCGTCGGCTGGTCATCTTTGCATCGGAGGACATCGGCAACGCTGACCCCTTGGCCATCCTTGTCGCCACGTCGGTGGCGCAAGCGGTCCAGTTTGTTGGGCTCCCGGAAGCGCAGATCAACCTGGCTCACGGCAGCACATACCTGGCGTCACGACCCAAAGATAATGCGTCCTATAGTGGCCTCCTGGAAGCAGTCAAGGACGTGAAAACCTATGGCAATCTGGGGGTTCCTCTGCACCTGCGGAATGCCATGACATCGCTGATGAAAGAACTGGGGTATGGAACGGACTACCGCTATGTTCATGACGACCCGTCGGCTCGGGAGGAACAAACCCACCTTCCGCAGGCACTGAAAGATCGCCGGTATTACCGTCCAAAGCCTCTGGAGTAGGGCCAAATTGTCCTATTTTACATTCTCGTCTAATCGGTTATACTTAGACAGTAATGAAGCGAGGAGAAGCAAAACAGTCGGCGAGCATGGTGGCGCTGAGTGAACGGAGAAAGTTCGTGCGAGCCACATTGGTTGGCTCGGCATTGATGGCTCCGAAGAGCGGCGGCAGGGCCTGCACTGCGGTCCTCGACAATGTGAACAAAATCGGGGCCGGGCTTCACACCAAGGAGCGTTTCCCAGCGAACGAGAAAGTCACCGTCTCGCTCGCCTTCCTGGATTCTGACCGAGTCGAACAACAGGAGAAGCTTGATGGGACCGTTGCCTGGGTCAAACCCTGGGACAAGAAAGGATTCTTAATCGGTGTGGTATGGGATGAATTGGTGACGAAAGAAAAGAACCGCTGGCTCTACTACTATCTGGAAGAAACCCTCAAAGCTTCCGTCTAAGCGCTATCCCAAGGACACGAGCTGCTGCTTTACGTTTTCCAATTCAGCCGAGAGTGATTCCCAGCGCGCGGTCAGTCGCTCGAGATCGCGCTTCCACGCATCCTGTTCTTGATGGAGGACGTTCCAGCGATCGAACTGCTCATACAGTTTCGGATCGGCCAGTTCTGCCTCGCGCGTCTTGATCTTCGCTTCGGTCTCCGTCACCTCCGCTTCCGCTCGGGACACCTGTTTTTCCAATCTGGCCTGGGTCTTGGTCAGGTCACGACGCTCGCCTCCTCGCCCTTTGGGCTGGACTTGTTGCGCCATCGCGCGAGTTGGGCCTGAAGAAGGGGGTTGAGCCGCGCCTTCCAGCTCCTCGCTCGTTTCCTTGATGGATTCGAACTCTTGGGCCTTCTTCCAGAGATAATACTCGTAGTCGCCGATAAAGTTCCGAGCCTGTCCCTCTTCGATTTCCACAACCCTGGTGGCGATTCGCGTCAAAAACGTCGGGTCATGCGAAATGAAGATGATGGTCCCCGGAAACGCAGCCAATGCGTCCGTGAGGACATCCACAGAGGCTGGATCTAAATGGTTGGTCGGCTCATCGAGCAACAAGGTATTAGCGGGCTCAACGAGCATGCGAGCTAAGGCAACCCGGTTCCGCTCACCGCCGCTTAAGGCTTTGATCGGTTTTTTCTGATCCTGGCCAGAAAATAAGAAGGCCCCCGCGATCCCTCGCAAGAAATTCATCTCGGCATGTTTGGTGACCTCTTCGAGGGATTCAAGAACCGAGTGCTCCGGGTTCAAAGTCTCGGCCTGATGCTGCGCGAAATAGTGCAGCGACACGCCATAACCGACGGTTCTGGTGCCGGTATCGGATGGAAGTACACCGGCAAGCATCTTCAAGAGTGTACTCTTTCCTGCGCCGTTTTCTCCCACCAGCGCGACACGTTGTCCTCGCTCCACGGAAAAATCGAGCGTCTTGTAGACCACTTTCTCACCATAACGCTTACTGGCTCCAGCCAAATCCAACACTTGACGGCCGCTGGCCGCCGGGAGGGGAAACCGGAACTTGACGCGTTTCGGATCTCGCTGAATTTCAATCCGTTTCACCTTCTCGAGTTGCTTAAGGCGCGATTGAACCTGGCTCGCCTTGTTGGCCTGGTACCGGAAGCGATCGACGAATTTCTGAACCCGCGCGATCTCTTTGGACTGGCGAGACGCCGAGGCATGTAATTGGGTATCTTTTTCCTCTTTCAGCTTGCAGAACAGTGAGTAATTGCCGCGGTACTCCTCGATCGTATGATGCCGTAGCTCCCAGATATGCGTCACCACTCGGTCGAGAAAAGCGGTGTCGTGGCTGATGATCAGAAGCGTCATGCCGGATTGGAGTAGAAACTGTTCGAACCATCGCTGAGTGGGTTTGTCCAAATGGTTCGTCGGCTCGTCGAGCATCAGCACGTCGGGATTCGATAAAAGTAGATGCGCGAGGGCTACCCGCATCCGATAACCGCCGGATAGTTTCTCGACGAGACGATCGAAATCCACCTCTGTAAACCCTAGTCCCATCAAGATGCGTTTAGCTTCATACTCAGGGTACTCATCGCGATGCGCCGCATCGAGCACGGTCTTGCCGGTGATGGTTTCGAGTTCCTGCGGTAGGTAGCCGATCCGAAGCCGAGGTCGCTTCCGGATCGAGCCCTTGTCCGGTGCCTCTTCGCCGAGGATCATGCGGAACAGGGTGGTCTTTCCGGCACCATTGGGTCCAACCAGGCCCACTCGTGAATTGGGGCGAAGATGAGCAGAGGCGTCCGCGAGCAGCACCTTGGTGGAATATTGCTTATGAATCGACTCGATTTGGAGCATTGGCACAAACCTTCCGTGTAAATAAAATGGAGCGACTGGATCAATGAAAAGGAACGCGAACAGGGTGAATAATTAGGAGGTCGGGAGGCGAGGCAACATGAGAAAATTCATCACGGCGAACATTCTAGAAGCCTAAAATACTCAACCCCGAAAGCTTTCACCGCAAACTCAAGCAACAAAACCTTCACAGAGCCAAGGGCTACACACAGTGCTTTTTGGTGGAGCTGGCCGGGATTGAACCGGCGACCTCGTGAATGCCATTCACGCGCGCTCCCAACTGCGCCACAGCCCCACCCTGGGAAATGTTCAGATCGAAGTGAATAGGGAAATCGCGACGTTGAATCAATACGTTGCATGCTAGCATGCAGATGAGAGGCAGTCAATCAACCAATCGCGACCGTACCGCGCTCCGAACCCACGCACAGCGTGGAATGCGAAGTATTTCGAAGTATCTCAACAACCGGCTTGACAAAAAGAGAGGTCGCACCTACCATGTGAGCCGTTGGCTCTGATCTCCTCATCCGGTCAGAGCCATTTTTTCGTGCCGAGACAGGCTGGGGGCTTCCACTAGTTATGGGCAATCTCGTTATCATCGGGGCTCAATGGGGCGACGAAGGCAAAGGCAAGATCGTCGATATCTTAGCCCGCGATGCCGATATTGTCGTACGGTATCAGGGCGGCTCCAATGCCGGGCATACGGTCATTAATGAACGAGGAACTTATATTTTTCATCTCATCCCGTCGGGGATCTTATACCGAGGGACGGCGTGCGTCATCGGAAACGGCGTCGTCGTGGATCCCGGGTCCCTGATCGAAGAGATGGATCAGCTCCAGACTAAGGGAATTGCAGTCGGCAAGAACTTCGTAATCAGTCAGCGGGCTCACTTGATCCTTCCGTACCATAAGGCAATCGACCGAGCGTCCGAACAGTCAAAAGGGTCACGGAAGATTGGAACAACCGGGCGGGGGATTGGGCCGTCATATGCCGACAAGATGGCACGAATTGGCATTCTTGTGGGTGATCTGCTGAACCCGCCGTTGTTCAAGAACAAGCTCGACGAAAACCTCGTCGAGATGAATTGGTTCTTAGAGCGACTTCATAAGGTCGAGACCTTCCAGGTTGACAAAGTGTTTGATCAATACATGGGCTATGCCGATCGGCTCAAGAGCCATATCGTCGACACGACTATCTTGCTGAATCGTGCGATCGAAAAAAACAAAACGGTCATATTTGAGGGCGCTCAAGGTACGAACTTGGATGTGGACTTCGGCACCTATCCCTATGTCACCTCGTCCAGCGCGTCGGCCGGCGGAGCCTGCACCGGTACAGGTGTGGGTCCCACGATGATCGACGCGGTGATGGGTATCGCGAAGGCTTATTCCACGAGAGTGGGCAGTGGACCGTTTCCAACTGAATTGACCGATGAGGATGGGCGGGGTCTCCAAGAGCGAGGACGGGAGTTCGGATCGACCACCGGACGGGCGAGACGCTGCGGGTGGTTTGATTCAGTCGTGGTTCGTCATGCGACGGTGGTGAATGGCCTCACCTCGCTGGCGCTGACCAAGCTCGACGTGCTTGACGGCTGTAAGGAACTCAAGCTCTGTACCGGCTACAGACATGGAAACACGCTGTATAAAACCATGCCGGCCGATCTTGATGTGTTGACCAACTGCGTGCCGATCTATCAGCGGATGAAAGGGTGGACGACAGCCACAACAGGGACCACCCGCTACACGAAACTTCCGGTTGAAGCGAAACGATACCTGGCTCGCATCGAAGAGTTAGCGCAGTGCCGAATCGACATGATTTCGACTGGTTCCAAACGCGCAGAAACGATCATGCTTCGCAATCCCATGGACTGTTCTCGCCGACGCCCCAAACGCTCCCGAAAATAGTCGATGGTCATCTGTTGTGGGTCAATGCTATGATACAGCACTGTCATCGACCGGTGTCATACCAGTCGCGTCAGACAGACGGTTACAAATCCCATCGTCTCCGGTGAGCCGGTAGCTCAGTCGGTAGAGCATCGCCCTTTTAAGGCGAGGGCCCTGGGTTCGAGTCCCAGCCGGCTCACCAATTAAATCAACGAGTTAGCTTGGTGACCTTGCCCCAGCATACGTGTTGCCCCTTAGCCCTGTGCTAAGTTTGTGCTAACCCGGTCCTGCCGAACCTCTTCCAGC
>CAZJOQ010000003.1:0-47113 GCA_964547625.1 uncultured Nitrospira sp. | reverse complement strand
TGAGATCGGTCGCAGACCAGCCCTGGTGCGATCATTCTTCAGGCATCCGAGTGTTGCCTATATTACTGACTTCTGAGTAAGTACGATGAAAGGTCGGGGGAGTGGCCGTCCGGTTCGCCTAGCCGTCGGCATTGTCGATGCGGCACCGAAACTGTTAGCCGCCAGGCTTTTGGAATCCGCCTTCAGACACTCCCCCTCGACACGCCTGATCTGTTGGGAAGACAAGCTGGACCAGCTCCTGCAGACCTGGCGATCCATGGGCTAGATCTGGTCATCGCGGACACATCAGCCCCTCCGACGATCAGGGTGCAGGCATATAACCGCCTGATGGGGGAATTAGGGGGGGGGTCATTGTTCGCTGTGCCCAAAGATGGCCCTGCGATACCGGCGCAACTTTCCTCGATCCCTGGATGGCGCACCCATGTTATTACCCACCTCCAACGCGATGGTTCGCAGGCTACTCGACGATTGGCTGACCCGCCACCACCTTGGCCCCGACCATCGTCGGAGAGTTCGAAGATAGCGCCACACTAGAAGCCTTCGGCCAGGAAGGCCATGGGTTGTTCCCAGGGTTGACCGTTATGGAAAAGAAAATCTGCCGCCAGTATCGAGCGCAGGTGGCAGGACGTCTCGATTCCGTCAAGCAAAAATTCTATGCCATCACAGTTGAGCGACGGCTCAAACATCCGTCCGTGATGGCCCTCTTTGATGCAGCCTGTCGCGATGTTCTGGCATAATTCTGTGGTACCACCTCCCACCGCGAAGCGTTGGAAGTCCATTCCTAGCGCTTTAGACCAAAAGTTTGTGGAAACTCAGGTTGACTTAGTATGATACCGAGGATCTCTAAAGAGGGGCTATTGACGTTGTGAGATCCAGAAGGAAGGCGACTCATGGATAGCTTGGATCTTGGCCTGAAAAAGAGAATCCATTTTCACGGGCAGGAGGAGTCTGGCTCCAAGGAAATCACGATCGATGAGCTCGCCGCTTCCACCAAACTCCAGTCCTGGGAGAATGCTCAGCTTGCGACCGGGTGGAAGTTTTCCTCTCGTTTGCCGGTGGCTCTGCTTCTGCTCTTCTTTCTGATCATTTCTTTCGTCCCATGGACTCAAACAATCACCGTGACCGGCCAACTGTCGGCCTATACTCCGTACGAGCGCCCACAGGACATCGAGGCTCAGATTACCGGCCACATCAAGAAATGGCACGTGAACGAAGGGGAGGAGGTCAAACAAGGAGATCTCATTCTTGAATTGGAAGACTATGATCCCAACTTCATGTCACCCGACTTACTCGTCTTTTTGGATCAGCGGAAGCGGGCTCTGGAGCAGACCAGGAGTGCCGCGTTGGTCAGAGTCAAACAGCTCGACAGGCGAATCCCGGAAATGCGGAATCTGGTGAACGCCGCCGTACCCTCGGCGGATGCCCGAGTGGTCGAGGCCGGAAACAAAGTGCGCGAAGCGCATCAGAAGGTCGAGGCAGCCAGAATCGCCGCTGTTACGGCGGCGCTTAACCTCGAACGGCACCAACAACTCCTCAAGAGAGGTCTGGTTTCTCAGCGAGAGGTGGAGCTGGCGGTCCAAGGAGATATCGCGAGTCAGGCCGATCTCGAAGGGGCGCGGGAAAATCTCCAAGCCGCCGAACAGGTCATGAAGTCACTCGGCTTCGGACGCGACCAAGTGAGCGCGGAGATGTTGCAGCGCCTACTCGAGGCGGAGGCGACTCGTGACGCGTCGGTGGCCGAAGCGGCCAGAGTCGACGATCAACTTGCCGAGGTCTCACTGCGGTTGTCAAACGCCGAGCAACGTCGTCTCGCCGGCAAGATTGTGGCCCCGATCGACGGGACGGTCGTCAAGATGGCCAAAGTCGGGGTCGGCGAAACGGTGCGGCAAGGGGATAGGTTAGTCCGCCTCTCTCCCACCAGCATGGACAAGGCGATTGAGATGACAGCGGACGGGCTGGATGCCCCCCTATTGAATATCGGACGGAAGGTCAAAATCCTCTTCTACGGAATCCCTGCTATTCCGTTGCCCGCGTGGCCCGAATTGATGGCCGGCACCTACGACGGCGTGATTAAGGTGGTCGACCAAGTCGATGATGGGAAAGGAAATTACCGATTCTGGGTCGTTCCAGCCCTCGACGATCGTGCCTGGCCGGAGCAATCGCACGTCCGCCAAGGCACTAAAGCGATGGGGTGGGTCATTCTCAACCGGGTGCCGCTCTGGTATGAACTGTGGCGTCGATTCAACCTGTTCCCCCCTGATTATGAGGAGCGATCACACACGATCCTCGATCTCGGTAAGTTTCTGGGGAAGGCTGGACAAAGTGCAAATTAATCCTCTACTCCTCACCGATGCGACCACATCCCCGGACCTTCCGGGCAACCGATACAGAACCGACGGTCGAGTTTCAGGCGGATGACGACCGTGCGGTGCCGCTCGAACCGCCAAGTAGGATTTGGCGATCGGCATAGGGCGTGAGATCAGGGTCGTTCGAGACAAAAATGACGGTCCAGGGCTCCTCTTTTGAGCAGAGCCGTCGAAGGATGGCGTCCCGCAAGGTCTCCTGCATATCGTGAATCAGGCCGTCACAGATGAGGAGTCGCGGCCGCCCCACGATGGCGCGCGCGAGCAAAATACGCAAGATATGGCTTGAGGTAGGCATCTCTCCCAGCGCGCTGATATCGGAATCAATCCCTTCCGGAAGGGTCGCGACCTCTTCCTGGAGCTGCGTGAACCTCAGCGCCCAGCGGACATCGTCGTAGGAAACGGAGGGACGCCGCCACACGATGTTGTCCGCAATCGTCCCGTCGATCAGCGACAGCTGTGAATCGATCATGAACCCGCGATGCTGATTGACAAGGCTCAGATTCACATGGCGAAGATCGATGTCATTGTAGGAGACGATCCCGCTGGTCGGCAATTCGAGACCGGCCAACACTCTGGCCAACGACATTCTTTCTGTCCTCGTCCTCGCATAGATCGCCACTGTCTCGCCGGGCAGAACCTCCAGATCAAAATCGGCAATTACGGGTACGCCGTCATACATCACACCCAACCCGTCGCACCTCACCCGGATGCCTTGCATCTTAGGGTCCAGGAGGGGCACCGTCGACGACGGTGGGAGCTGGCGCTGATCTTTCGGCAGCGCGAAGACGGCCTCGAGTTCCTCCAACGCCGTGAAGAAGAAATACACTTGTCCGAGACTCTTGACCACCGCATCAAAGTTGGCAATCAGCCCCCCCACCACGACTTCCACCGCGACCAGTTGGCCGATGGTCAATTGGTCGGTGGACAGAAGCCATCCGGCCAAGGCCAGAGCGCCGCCGTGTGTGAGCGCTTGTCCTCCCACAGCGGCGATAAATTGGCGCAGCAGGACGGCGAAACGCGCCCGACGGCATTCGATATACTTCGCGGTAAGTTGGTCGGTCTTCTGAATGAGCAACGTCTGGCTGTCCGTCGCCTTCATGTGCAATACATTTTCTGAAATTTCCTGTATCCAGCGCAGCACATCGTACTTGGCGTGAGACATGGCGATGGTCGTCCGCAACCCTCCACGAGACAGCACGAAGAAAATGATCGCGAATCCAAGGAGCAGAACCAGATTAAAGAGAATAAAGTATGGATGATAGAAGACCAAAATCGTCATCCCGATGACACCGCCGACGATCACATGGACCAGATTCACAAGAAGAACCGACAACGCACGCTGCATGAACACCGTTTCCATGAAGTAATTCGAGACCCGGGGGTTGAATCCTTGCAATCGGATATGAAGGAGCTTCTGAGCCATGGCAAACGCCGTTCTGACAAACAGCCGACGTTGGAGCACCTCGACGGCATAGTGTTGCAACGTTTTGAACAGTCCGACGAATGCCAGCACGACAACCATGATCCCCGTCAACGTGACAATCATGACCGGCTCGATCGCAAAGGAGAATGTGTTGACCAATTCTTGCACGGTCAAGGGAACGATGAGCGAGAAGAATCCGATCACAAACGCATACCCGACGACAAGGGCCAGGATTCTGCGCTCAAGTCGGAAGAACTTCCCCAAATGCCTGGAAACTTGGAAAAGGTTCGGCTGATTGTGTCCAGAAGACTGTGTCATACGAGCTGATGCTCCTCATCATTCATGCGATTGGGTAACACGACCTGCTTTAAAACCAGACGTTCCAGGTGGCCCTCGGCCATTCCCCTGACCCACTCGGCGCCCTCCCGCGAACCCCGCTCGTTCATCGGTCCATGGCCGACATCCGGGGAAGCGGGGTTTTGGCCCACGCTCCGATGGCCCATTGATAAAGCGCCAACGCTTTAAAGTACTCGGCTTTTACCCGAACCACCTGGTTTTCAGAGTCTATGGTGTTGCGTTCCCGAAGATTGACGAACAGCACGGTGCTTGCCCCGACGCCGAAGCGAAAACTCTCGCCTTCTTCGACAATTTCCGCAAGGCGGAGAGCCTCTTTCGCTTCTTCCATCCGCTCGCGAGCTCGCTCGATGGCGGATAATGCATTGTCCACATCAACGACGACTTGTTTCTCTCGAAACCGCTGTGCCATCACAAGACGCTCCGCCTGTCCCTGCGCCTGAATCACTTCTCCGCGGCTGCGACGCTGCCAAAGAGGAAACCTCAGCTCGAGACCGAATCGATACCCTAATCCGAGAGCAAATTTCTCCGGCGTGCGCGACGGGGCCGCCTCGAGGTCGAGGCTTGGAAGCAGGCTGTTCTTCGCCAAGGCAAGGTCGATGTTGTTGATCTTCGCTTCAACGTCGATTTCCTTGACCTCCGGCCGTTCCCTCATCGCTTCCAGCTTGTGCGCCAAGATGTCTGCCGCAATTGGCGCCCGTCCCTCGACTGGGAATTCCGGGACACGATCTACCGGCGGGATTGTCGGAAAACCGTTTTCCCATAGGAACATGGAGAGTTTGAACTGCTCCTGCTCAAGCAGTCGCCGAGCCGCGACGGCAACCTCACGCCGACGGTGCACCTCCTGGCCGGCTTCCGCCGCGTCGATCGCGGCGGCTGCGCCGGCTTTCGCGAGCTCTTCCACCTGCTTAAAGCGGTCTTCCGCCACAGCTACCGCTCGCTTCTGGACGTCGAGCAGTTTAGCGGCCGCCACCCATTCCCAGAATTGATGGGCAGCGGCCAAGAAGAGATCTTGCCTGGTCTGTGCAATCTTGATTTCCGCGCGAGGGACAGCCAACTCCGACCGCTGCAGTTCAGCCCGTTCGGGATTGACCATCAGGCCCCTGAGCAGAGGAAGGAAGCCGCCCAAAATGAGCTGCTGATTTCCATCACCGAACGACAGATCGGGAATTCTCGCGTTGCCGATCGCTTGTCGGAATCCGGCGCTGCCTCGAAAGCCCCAAGGATGAAGCGCTTCTACCACCGTGTCGTTAAAGCCCACCGTTTGAGTTCCCCTGCTCGGGTCGCTACTCGAGATGAAGCGTTCAAGCTCCGTGTCGTTGACGAGGTTGGGGTCAAACGCGCCAAGCGCCTTCAGTATCTTGCCGCGGGCGATCGTCTTTTCAGCTCCCGCTCCCCTGAGAAGCGGATGAGCCCGGTCAATCCACACGTGTACTTCATCAAGACTGAACGGAATAGGCGGGAGTGGTTTGGCCACCGGTCCTTCTCCAGCCTGACCGGCGTAGCCCACCACCGACAGCAGGAGTAGCGAGCCAAGAACGAACGACAGGACTTTCATGAGGAGACTCCTTTCTGTTCTACCAAAGCCGGTTTGACTGGGACTTCGAGACTCAGCATCCCGTAACGATCTGATCGGATGGATTGGAACCGAAGAGCATAGATACCGGCAATAAGGGTAATGACAGGAACGTCGATCGTAGTTTCCTACCTTTTCCTGATGCAAGCTTGTTGACTGGGTCCAATGCGGCAACCCGGTAGCATTCAGCCAAGCTCGGAAGTCGAAGGCGGTAAATGGGAAATAATCGAGCTCGCCCCTCCAACCTCAACACAGCTTGTCCGAGATGGCTCCGCTCTGTCGCGCCAGTGTCAATTGCGTGAACTCCCAAGAGACGGCAGTTCCCTCGCTGCAACAGTATCGTGAGGAATCCGCTATTATCCCCCATGATGCGACCACGCGCAATCTCTCGAGAGCGGGCAACCCGGCTTTCATAAGGAACCTTCCACGCCGTCAACACATGCTCCGACTCTCCAACGGCCGACGCTTGGGGGATCGCGCAGATCCCGATAGGAAAATGCTGTGCCAATGCACCAACTTCCACACCGAAAGCGTGACAGGCAGCCAGGCGCCCCTGCTCCGCCGAAGTGGTCGCCAGGCTGGGAAATCCGATCACATCCCCGGCGTCAACAATATGGGAGACGTTCGTTCGATATGCTCGGTCAACCGGCCACGACCATCCGCCTTCAGCCCCGCTGCGGAAAGATTCAATCGATCGGTCGCGCCTTGCCGTCCGGCACTACATAGCGTCAAGTCAGAAACAAGCCGTTCCTCGGATTCCAGGAGGATTACGACGCGTCGAGATGGTCCCTCGACGCCTCAAACCGCTCTACCGCTTCTCCAAGTCGAAATATGAGTCCCATATTCCGCATTCAAATGGTTATGTTGTACTGAATCAATCGACTCATAGACAAATAGATAATGTATTTGTTAACTATCTAAAAATTAGATGGTTCAGTTTCGCGAAGATAGCGATGATGCCCGTTCTTTGCTGATCTCTACAGCCCGTGGCAACGTGGCACAAATGAAAACACGATTGGGCTGCTGCGTCAGTACTCGCCCAATGGGATGGACTTGTCGGGTTATACACAGCGTGAACTGACCGCCATTGCCCATCGCCTGAATACACGCTCGAGAAAATGTCTGATCTTCGCCACACCCCTGGAGGTCGATGGGCACCTGCGCCATTATTCACCCATTGCACGTGGAACTTGAAACTACCCAGCCAAGAGAACGACAATTGCCGTGAGCCCGGCCGCAAGCTAGCCAAGGCTCTTGACGAGTTTCACATCTATATAACAGCGCGAACGCCGACCCCATCCCCAAGTATGGTGAGCAGTGGCGTCACGAAGATACGATTGCCTCAGCCTTCGTCGAATCGGCGGTCAATGAGGTCGGCAGCAAGCGCATGGCCAAGCGGCAACAAAGGCAATGGACGAAGCGGGGTGCCCTCTTGCTTGTTTAGGTGCGGACCAAAATCCTGAACAACGATCTCGGCCGGATGTTTCGGAACTGGTATCCCGCTATTCATCGGCACCATGATCGAGAGGACCAGAAGGCCGCATAGCTCCTGTGGATTTTTATGCGCGCCCTTTACCGTTTCGTGCCCCTCGTCCCCGAAAGCCTGTGACTCCCTCGACGATAACGATCAGGGCTCGGTATACTACGGCGCCTGGACATGAACTCGTGCACAGCCGGAGGCCGCGCCTGAAGAATCGCCCTATGCCCTCTTCTCAATCCAAAAATCCAGTTCAAGCCAACAAACCCGAAGTAGCCGCTGCCGAGGTGCTGGCCTGGGTAAGCGATTGCTTAGAAGGTGGACTCTGTTTCATCGCCAAAGGCATTCTGATTTTCGAGAACGCGCAGTTCTGCGAACTCGTCGAGACGCCGGCCGCACCGCTAGACCGGCCCGGTCCTGAAAAGGCGATCCTACGATCTCGGCTCTTTACCGATGCAATAGCCTGGAACAAGGAAACCTTAGGCGCCAGAGGTAGCAAGACCTATCGTCTCACCGATCGCCAGGGACAAGCGCTCCTCTACGAGTGCCGCTACAACGTCGTCCCCTACCACGGAGAAACCGGCGTGCTCTTGGTCTTGCAGGATGTCACCGAACATACGGCGCTGGCGCAGGAAGCCTCGCAAGTCGCGCGTTTTCAATCGGTGCTGGCCCGCATCGGAACGTTAGCCGTCAGCGATGCCCCGGCACAGGAGTTGATGAGTGAAGCCGTGAAACATACCGCAGAGGCTCTCGACGTCGAACTCTGCAAGATTCTTGTGCAACGAGAATCAGACGATCACCTTGTCGTAGTCGCAGGCATCGGCCTTGAGCCAGAACTCATCGGAAGACTCACGATTGAGGGCGAAACCCATTCACAGGCGGGCTACGCGATCCGCGAACGGCTCCCAGTCGTGGTGCGAGACCTGCGCAAGGAGACCCGTTTCACACCGTCAAAACTCCTGACCGAACACGGAGGCATCGCTGGCATGTGCGTGCCGATGCTTGTGGAGGATCGTGTGTACGGCGCCATGACGGCCCATTCCAAGTCAGTTCGCGACTTCACGGTCAAGGAGCTTGAGTTTCTCTGTACCGTCGCCAACACGGTCGCGACGGTGCTGGAACGTCGTCGTCGTGCCGATACCCAACGCGATCTCTACCATCGACTGTTCATGTCCGCGCAGGACGGAATCATGCTGACCGACACTGAAGGCTGCATTCTTGAATGGAACCCAGCCTTGGAGCGCATGACCGGTTGGACACGCAACGAGGCACTCGGCCAACGACCGTCGATCTTGAAATCCGGCAAACATTCGCCGGAGTTCTACGAGCGACTCTGGCAGGCCATCCACTCGGGACTGGCGTTTGTCGATCGGTTTGTGAACCGGCGGAAAGACGGATCGGAGTCCCTCGTCTGGGAAAGTGTCAGCCCCGTCAAGGATCGCGACGGGACCACGCAATTCTATTTGGCGATTCTGACAGATCTCAGCGAGCGAGAACAGATGTTAGAAGCGTTACGCCATGCCGAACAGGTTAAATTGGTGGGGCAGCTGGCCGGCGGCATATTGCACGAGGTGCGCAATCCGTTGATCGGACTTGGAAGTCTGGCGACTCATCTCGCGGAACAAGAACAATTGCCTCGCACCGCCAGAGACCGCTGCGCACTGATCGCACGCGAAGCGGCCCGCATCGATGAACTATTGGAATCTCATTTAATCCAGTTGCGCCCCCGCTCGTTTGATCTCCAGCCCTGCGACCTCCCGTCCCTCATCGACGACATGTTGACGTTGCTCAAACCGAATCTCCAGAAACAGCGGATCATCGTAAAAAAGCTCATCCCGGAGGTGGCATCAATCGAAGCCTCTCGGTCCCATTTGCAGCAAGCGTTTCTTAATATCTCGATGAATGCCATCGATGCGATGCCGAATGGGGGAGAGTTGACGATCACGGTGGCGCTCGTGGAAAAGCAAGGTCCGCGCATCTCGGTCACCTTTTCCGATACAGGCAAAGGCATCGAACCAGAAGACTTGCAGCGCATTTTTGAGCCGTTCTTCACGAGCGGGAAGGCCAAAGGGGTCGGCCTCGGCTTGACAATCACCCATGACATCGTCGAACGACATGGTGGTCAATTGACCATCGCCAGTCCTCCGGGAAGTGGCGCGGCGATCGAAGTGTGGCTGCCCTTGAAACGAGATACCTAACATGACTTGGCAACTACTCTTGGTGGAAGACGAAGGCTCCATCCGCGAAGCGTTTGCGCTACGCCTCGCCGATCAAGGATATGCCGTACAGACGGCGGGGTCCGGAGAAGAATGTTTGACCCTCCTGAAGACGGTTGAACCGGATATTCTGGTGTTGGATCTCGTGATGCCGAATCTGTCGGGCCTGGAAGTGCTCGAACGCGTCAAACAGACCTCGCCCAACTTGCTGGTCATTCTGCTGACTGCGAGAGGTACAGTGAAGGATGCGGTCGAAGCGACCAGGCTCGGCGCATTCGACTTCGTCGCCAAGTCGATCGACATGGAGGATCTCCACTACGCGCTCCGGCGTGCCGGGGAGTTCTTGACACTCCAGCGCCAAGTTCGCTTGCACACCGGACAGGACACCGAACGCTATGCCCTCGGTCGTGTCATTGCCAACAGCCCCGTCACTCAATCGTTCCTCGCACAGGTCCGTGAACTGGCGAGAAATGACCGTGTCACGGTGTTGCTGCAAGGGGAAACCGGGACGGGGAAACAATACACCGGCCGCGTGATTCATTTTAACGGCACACGTGGCGACAAACTCTGTATTGAAGTCGACTGCCCCTCGATCCCGCGTGAACTGTTCGAGAGCGAGCTGTTCGGGCATGAGAAGGGTTCGTTTACCGGCGCAGCAGGCCGAAAGACGGGCTTGATCGAGATGGCGGACGGCGGGACGGTGTTGTTCGACGAAGTCGGCGATCTCCCGATGACGCTCCAGGCCAAACTACTCCGGGTGATCGAAGAACGGACCTTGCGACGTGTGGGAGGAACCGCCACCATCCCCATTGATGTTCGGTTCATGGCCGCCACGAATCGTAATCTGAAAGAGGCCGTGGCGAAAGGCGAGTTTCGCGAAGATCTCTATTTTCGTTTGAACGTTGTCACCTTGACCGTTCCTCCGTTGCGAGAACGTCAGGAAGACATCATACCCTTGGCGAACCAGTTCCTCACCCGGTCCGCCCTTTCGCTGAGAAAACCGGTCCGTTGCTTGGGCGACAGCGTACAAACCCTCCTGTGCCGATACCATTTTCCGGGCAACGTGCGAGAGCTGAGCAATCTTATGGAACGTGCCGTACTGTTCTGTCCTGGAGATACGCTCGAGGCCATGCATTTCCCGGCTGATGTGCAAGAGATTCCATCAAGACCCGTGGCAGATACCGCTCATCCTCCGTCCACTTCCACTGATACAACGGATCCCGCTCAGGTCCACCTGACCTTCCGCCTCGGCGAGTCCCTGTCTGATCTCGAGGACCGCATCATCACGGAAGTCCTCCATCGTTCTGGCGGGAATAAGACACAGGCGGCCAAACACCTTGGCATCACTCGCTGGATGCTTGACCGGCGGAGAAAAGCATAGGGTTGGTCCGCCTCAATTGTGTTTGACGGGCAGGGTTCTGTCCGGCATACCTGGTCTCGGATGGCGCGCCGCAGCGCTGCAGCACAGAGTTGGAGAAGCTGCTGGATGGACCCGGATGGTGGGTGTCCCACGGAACCACGCTCAACGCAATACACGCCCTGCGCCCTTCAGGCACTGGCTGTTCTACTCGCTTCCTCTTCCAATCGGAATGAGTGGCGTGAGAGGCAGAGTCCTCGCTCTTGAGGAGAATTGCTACCTGATCCGAGAAATCAGCGGCAAAGCACGGCTGAACTACATTGACGAGCAGTCCAAAAGGGATAAATCTAAGCTCGGAGGCGAGATCCTGGTCTTTCTCACCAGATACTGGCACGCCGCTTACAATAAGAATCTAGAATCGTAGAGATTGGCTGCGTATGTGCAAGGATGCACGGGCTACATGACGCCCGTGCGTCCACCGGCGATCTTTGGTAAAAAACCGGCAAACCCTCATAGGCCTATAGGCCTCCCTCTTGATTTTGAAAACGCTAGTACGTTGATGATAAGCACTTATTTAGGGTTCGAAGAAGCCCGATTCCGCCGTCGATGTCCTGCCGGATGTGGAACTGTCTTTGCAGCTTTTCATCCGACGAATGACATAGGGGAGACGAAGGCACGCCGAGGCCCAGCGGGTTTAGCCATGGCGAAGGCCTGGATCTGGCTAGATGGGATAATCTGATATGCCGGTCAGCTCGGGTCTTGAATGAACAACGCCACGCGCTCAATCGTCGGCGCGCGCAGGGTCCGGATGGACATCGTTTGTTGCGCCGGCTGCGGCTTTCGAGAAGAGCGTGCCTTGGCCACCGGACAGACCCCGGTGTCGCCGGTTGAGCGCGGCATCTGCAACTCTTGATCATGGATAGACTCCAACTACACAACCTCCTTGACCGTGTCCGTGACGGTAGCGTGAGTCTCGAGGACGCGCTGAGCGAGTTGAAGGATCTCCCATTCACCGATCTCGGCTATGCCGCGGTCGATCACCATCGCGCGTTGCGACAGGGAACGCCCGAGGTGATTTTCGGACTGGGAAAGACCGCAGAGCAAATCGTGGGGATCGCGGAGGAACTCGCGCGGACGGGCCAGAATGTGCTGATCACGAGGCTTGATCGGGAGAAGGCGGTCGTGGTGACACAGGCGCTGCCCGTGCTGAGCTATCACGAGCTCGCGCACACGGCGACTTGGGAGCAGACACCGATCGCGCCGCTCGGCAAGCTTCCCGTCGCGCTTATCTGCGCAGGCACGGCCGATATGCCGGTGGCCGAAGAGTGCGCCGATACATTGCGCCTGCTGGGCATTCGCGTCGAACGCCTCTACGACGTGGGGGTCGCGGGCATCCACCGACTCCTCAGTCGCCGCGAGCTTTTTGACCGGACTGCCCTGGCGATTGTTGTGGCGGGCATGGAAGGGGCGCTGCCCAGCGCCGTGGGCGGGCTGGTCTCAATCCCGGTGATCGCGGTCCCGACGTCGGTCGGGTATGGAGCCGCATTCGGCGGGATGACGGCGCTGGCCTGTATGCTGACAAGCTGCGCTTCCGGGATCACGGTCTGCAATATCGACAATGGTTTCGGCGCCGCCTTCGCCGCGGCGCGGATTCTGCGCACGGCCGACCGGTTCTAGCCCGCATGATTCATGAGCATTTCTGCTGCGATCGGACGTTCGCCGCCCCTTGTCTCTCGTCGCGCGTTGCTCGTAAATCGCCAACGAGACAAGCGAGGCATGCACGACAGACGCGACTCTCGCAGATACAACTTCGGACTCGCCCCACTTGTCTCGCAAGGCTCGCGAGTCCCGCGAGGTTCGCTTGACAGGGAGTACTGTGCCGTGCGGCCACACACGATCACCGGGCGCAACGTGCCTCCACGCACAGCATCACCGGTGGCACAGGAGGTGGCTCATCCGGCTCCTGCCACGGGGTGAGAACCCCACGGACAGATTCATGAGTCACTGTGCGGAGCTACTCAATCCTCCGTACCCTGCTGTCTCTAGGGTCAAACTAAGGAACTCTCTTTGCAATAGCGCTAGGAACTACTCAGACAGCGAGCAACCCGTGAAGCCCATGTCCTTGATCACTGCCTTGCTTCTGGCCTGTGCGTCTGCCTGGGCGGCGACGGTTCACGCCGTTCTCTCGACACCGTCATCTTCACCGGAGCGGATGGTTCCTGAGCATGTGATTCTGTTTGTGCTGAAGGGAATCGATCAACCGGCACTCAAGACGGGACCGCTGCTGGTGTTAGGTCTGCTTGTGAACCAGGGGCGGGCGGCGGCGCAATTCGACGGGTTTTATCTGCTCGACCTCGTGTCGAATCGCACGTTCTCCTGGCCGCCGGCCTATTGAAGAGGAGCCTATTTGTGCAGCATCTAAGAGCGCTGGAAGATCAGAGCGTCTACATTCTTCGTGAAGCCTATAAACACTTCGACGACCTCGCCATGCTCTGGTCTATGGGCAAGGATTCGACGGTGTTGCTCTGGCTTGCACGAAAGGCTTTCTTCGGGCATGTGCCGTTTCCCTTGGTGCATATCGATACAGGCTATGAGATGCCGGAGTTGATCGACTATCGAGACCGGCTCTGCCGCGAATGGCGGTTCGATCTGGTGGTCGGCCAGAACAAAGAGGCCCTCGCGGGCGGCATGGGTCCTGAGCAAGGGCGCGTCATCTGCTGCACGGCCATGAAGATTGAGGCGCTCAAGCAGACCATCACGAAACACAAGTGGAACGCCGTGGTTCTCGGTATCCGCGCCGATGAGGAAGGGACACGGGCAAAAGAGCGCTAGTTTTCATTGCGCGACAAGCACGGGGAATGGGATTTCCGCGACCAGCCGCCGGAACTCTGGGATCAGTTTAATACGTCGTTTCCGGCTGGTTCCCACGTTCGGGTCCATCCCCTGCTCGACTGGACGGAACTGAATATCTGGGAGTATCTGGAACTGGAGCGAATTCCTCTCCCCACCTTGTATTTCGATCGCGGCAGCGGCACCCGGTACCGCAGTCTCGGGTGCGTTCCCTGCACCGGCACCGTGAATTCATGCGCCACCACCATTCCGCAAATCATCACCGAACTCCGCACGACCACTATCGCCGAACGATCCGGCCGCGCGCAGGATGAAGGCCGCGGGATGGAAACGCTCCGCAAGCTCGGACATATGTAACGCACTGGCGGCTCGCGCAACATGCTCCCCGTCCCCCAGCCCGCCACCCGCGACACTCCTTGCACGACGGCTGTGGGTGCGAGGGCCACCGTGCAGGTACGCACAGGGCGTGTGTGGCCGCACTGGTTCCTCAGTATTAATGGAGGCACTCCTGTTGGTGGCGTGATCAAGTGGGCGCGTGACTTCTCCTTGTTTACGAGGTGTTTACGATTCGCTTTCGAAGGAGGGACTGTTGAAGAATTGGATTTTTTGTGGAAACTGAAATCGTAACCTATTGTTCTTAAAACGGTGCGGATTTCAAAAGACCGCCATTTTGCCAATTATTCAACAGTCCCAAGGAGTACTCGGTCTCGGCCTTCTTCTTGCTGTAACGGTCGGTAGCGACATACTTGAAAGAGCATCTGTGATCGAGACGATTTGGATGGGCAGATCTTCGCCGCCGGTCCATCGGAATCTTGAAGCTGTTGGGCATGACAGGGGCCGAGCGGAACTTCTTGAATCAAGGACTGCTCGCGTCCAGACATAGGACACTTTTCGCCGAGTTCTATCAGGGGGATCACTACCGATGACATCTTACGGAGCGGGCACAACCATAACGGCAATAAGACACGAGGTTGGAGAGACTGGAAGTGCCACGCCCGTTGATACGGGGCCAGTTGCTGTACCTGCACCTGCCGCGTTCCAAGCGCAATATGTCGGACGCGATATCGCCGCCGGACTCATCGCTGGGTCAATGGCGATTCCATTGACGGTGGGTATCGCCCTGATGTCGGAGTATCCCATCAAAGTCGGCTTGGCGACAGTCGCGTTTGCCTGCTTGATCGGTTGGATCAATTCCTGGTTCCGACCCGGCAACTATATCGGATGTCCGGGAATCGCCGCAGGTCTGGCGCCGGTACTAGCGGTGGGGGTTGCCAGCTTTGGCCTAGAGAATATGGCCTTCGCGATTTTCCTCACGGCGACCATACAAGCCGTCATTTGGCGATTCAACTGGCAACGCTATATTTTGGTTGCCATGCCGGTGTATCTCGTCGAAGGGCTGCTGGCTGGCGTAGGCCTGAAGATCGCTCTCAAGTTTCTTACTTTTGCCTATGAGCTGCCTGCCGGACTGGAAGCTCCCGATTCATTTTGGAACGGTGCGCGTATCCAGATCATTCTGATCTCCGTGGTGGCTTATGGGGTCTTCGTCGCGCTCTTTTTAAAGTTCAAGAAGACGCAGCCCGCCATTCCCTATTTCGTGCTGATCGCAGCAGGAACGATCCTCGCTCAATTCATCACGGTGCCCATGCTGTCCATGGAAGATACGGACCTTAGGCTCGCGCTGCCGATACCGCACTTCGACAGTGCATTGACGATGGTCTACATGCTGGGATTTGCGGTGATGCTGGCGGTGATTGACGTCATCGAGCAGGTGATGAGCAATGCCGCGATTGAGAAGATCGACCCGCTCAAGCGCAAGTGCAACAGCAACAACAGCCTGCTGGCTATCTGGATCGCCAATATGGGGTCGAGCTTCTTCGGAGGCATGACCAATCTGGACGGTCTGGCAAAAAGCACCACTAATCGCTTAGCCGGAGCCTATACCAAGTTTTCCGTCCTGATTATCGGTTGTGTGGTGACCTTCTTTACATTCAACACGCACTCGCTGGAGTATCTGCCGAAGTTTGCGCTGGCGGTCATCATGATCTTCACGGGCTGGAAGATGATCGAGGGCCTCATCCATGTGGCGCATCACGGTCCCTATGCCATGATTCTGGCTATTTTATGTGGTGTATTGGTCTTCAAGGTGGGAATTTTTGAGGGTTTGCTGATTGCCCTGGCCGTGCATGGGGGTGTGCACTACATGATGTATGCTAATCTCGATAAAGTCCCAGGAAGGGATATTGTCAAGCGGTATATCGATGACCTCAAGAAGAGCGACAGCGGCGATATCACCTAACCAACCTGCCTCATGCCGATCACGCGGTATCGTCTTGAGGAAAGGGCGATAGATATCCCTGGCCTTCAGGAACACCTCACACTCTTAAGAAAGCGTATCGTTATGTTCAAGAAGATTATGGTGGCGATCGACGGCAGCGAGATTGCCAGGGAGGCATTGATGGAAGCGGAGCGCATGGCCGTCTCCCGGCATGCTACGCTGCGCATTGTCTATGCCGTGGCCGATTCAGGTGAGGACGCTCAGCAGGTCGGCATCAAGCTCTTGGGGCAGGCCAAGTCCGCTGTCGGCGATGGACTGGACGTAGAAACCCGCATGCTGCAAGCCGAAGCCCAATATGGCCTGAACGGTATTGCGGAAGCCATCGCCGGTGCGGCGAATGAATGGGACGCCGACCTCGTGGTGGTGGGAACGGCGAATCGTCGCGGGTTGGAACGTTTCGTGATCGGCTCAGTAGCGGAGCAGTTGATCGCCAAGATTGATGCCTCGGTGCTCTTGGTTCGTTCGCAGTAGACGGTCAATTGTCCAGACCTACTCAACTCCACACTTTTGAGCCACCCTCCGGGCAGTCTCCACAGACGCTAACGCGCTAGGCGTGCATCGATGCACGGGTCACGGTGCGGCCTGTGCATCGATGCACGAGGAATTCACCACGTCGAGCAATACACTGCTTCGATAGAAATTACGAGCCGCTACTTTCCACGCATTTGCTTGGATCTTTTCGTTGTGGTCTTCACATCCAGACTTCAAACAGTCTGGACTCTGATTTGCATTTACCATCAATTTAAGGGAGCGGATGGTCCGATCGCCCTTGCTGCTTAAGGGAGGTTTTGCTATGGGTACACAGCATGTCGTGACGATGTTACCGGGAGAGGGTACTGGCCCGGAAATTTGCGAAGCGGTCCGGCTAGTCATCGATGCCAGCGGCGTCAACATCAAATGGGAGTACGAAGACATTGGTCTCGACTGTTTGGAAAAATATGGCACTCTCCTGCCGGATAAGACGGTGCAGAACATTGCCAAGAACAAGGTGGCGCTCAAGGGTCCCACGACCACACCGATCGGGACCGGTCACAAGAGCGCCAATGTCACGCTCCGTAAAGTATTCGACCTCTATGCAAACGTGCGACCGGCCAAACTGATTCCGGTGCTCAAGCGGCCCTGGGACAAGATCGATATCCTGAACTTCCGGGAGAACACCGAAGACTGCTACGCCGCCATCGAGCACATGGTGTCGGATGAGGTCGCGCAATGTTTAAAAGTGATTACCTGGCCAGGCTCCTATCGCATTGCCGACTTTGCTTTCAAGTGGGCCAAAGAGCAGGGACGCAAGAAGGTCTACTGTGTCCACAAGGCCAATATCATGAAGATGACCGACGGCCTCTTTCTCGACGCCTTCAGAGCGGTGGCCAAGAAGTATCCCGACATCGAGTCCGGCGACATCATTGTCGATAATTGCTGCATGCAGCTTGTGAGAAATCCGGCACAGTTCGATTGCTTGGTGCTCCCAAATCTGTACGGCGACATTCTGACGGATCTCTGCGCTGGACTGGTGGGCGGCCTCGGCTTCGCGCCAGGCGCCAACGTGGGCGACGGCTGCGCGATATTCGAAGCGGTCCACGGTTCTGCGCCAAAGTATGCCGGCATGAAGAAGGTCAATCCATCAGCCGTGCTGATTTCTGGTGTCATGATGCTGCGATGGTTGAAGGAGGAAGCGGCAGCCGATCGGATTACCAAGGCGATGTTCGCGGTCCTCGACGAACGAAAGCATGTCACGTACGACGTCGGTGGAACGGCGACCACAGACGAATATGCGCAAGCCATCGTGGATAAAATGCACGCGAAGGCCTGAGTTCCGGACTACCGGCACAATGAAAAAAGGAGAACCGCAATGCCGACATTCACTGAAACAGCGAAAGCAACAAAAAAGAAGCGCGAAATTAAATTGGTCGGAATCGATATGTACATCATCACCGAGAAGGGGATTCCGAAGTTCGATGATATCGGGCCGTTCAAATGTGAATTCATTTCGAACCGGGGCACCAAGGTGTGGCCCGGCTTCGTGAGCCCCGATCTCCTGCAGGTCAATTGGTACCGATGCCGGTTCATGGCGACCACGGACGTACAGGACGCGGACGTCAATACGTTCCTGGACGCGTTGACCAAGAAAGGGTGGTGGTGGTCTGCGGCTCAGAAGCTGTGGAACTACGACGGCGAGGCCGGCTTCAGCAAGGCCTATTGATACTTACGGCGAAGCGCTGGGCGTTCGGCTGGACGCTCAGCGCTCCCATCCATAAATGACATCCTTCTCACAGGGAGTGAGCCATCAAAGTCCGGGTAGAAGAAGATCGTTGGAAACGGCTAGCGCGTGAACGCTACTGGCAAGATCAGCGCAAAGCGGAGGCTCCGCAGTAGATAGTTTCATATCAGAAGGCGCCGATGCATAGACCAGCGAATACCGCTTGAGTTGGTCATCAGATAGGGATGTCTGAGGCGTACTCTATTCCGTGTTCAAGGCTCAGACATATGGGCCTCAGAAGGTCGCGAGGCAGATCTGAGCGCTGTGACGATGGTCGTATCGAGGCGCCGTACTTTCCCATGATGGTCTGTGGCTGCGAGACGAGCCGATCCTTTGACGACAATTCGGTTGCTCAACTTTTCACGTACCACATGTGAGAATGTGACGGTGGCTCGTGTCACCTCAGCAACATCCGTTTCAATCATCAACGTGTCTCCATATCGGCCAGCCGAGTAGTAGTATGCCTCCGCATGTACCACGACAAAGACCACACCCCGTTGCATCCAGTCGGCGATCGAACAACCTCGTGATTCAAGATATTCGGTACGGGCCCGCTCAAAATACTTCAGATAGTTGGCGTAGTAGACGACCCCACCGCAATCAGTATCTTCGTAATAGACTTTGATTTCCATCAGAGACGACACTAGCTTAATCAGCGTCCCATTGCCCACACATGGTGAGACTGGCTCACGGATCAAGAGCAGTGGCCACGGGATAATGCGCTGGATGGCTGGGTCTGCAATTGAGGTCGCGCTTTATCTTCAACTCCTAGAGACGCAGGACGGGAAACTTCGGGAGTGACGACTCCGCAGTACCGGTGAGTCGGACGACCACATCGTACAGCTGCTGTACTCTCTCTGACTTGACGAGTTCAAAGCCATGCCCTAACAACCCATGACTCGCCGCATCCAACAGCGGCTTCATCTTCTGCCATTCCCTGAGAAACGCTTGACCCAGTTGATCGCCTAGCCCCGCCAACACCCGAAACTGTGCTTGGAGCGGCAACTTGTACTTGCCGTCGATATCTTCCAGATAACAGGTTCGACAAATTTCCTGCAGTGCTTGCGGGAGCTGCTCCGGCAAGACATCCCAGCTCTTGATTTTGTGCGCCTTATGGAGTCGAACTTGCGCGAACCCCTCCAGCGCCCGAACGAGAGCGATCATGGCTGCTTCAGGATTCCGGCGAAAAAGGAGCTGCCGGTGGGCATGTGCCAGGACATCCAACGGTACGAATTCTTTGACCTCGGCCGGATCAAGGACGAGTTTTTCGAGAAACCCTGCGTTGGCTTTGATCGGCGGCACGACCGCCTTCAACCCGGGCGGTCCGCCCCAGAGTGAAGCCATCTCGATGGCCTTCATCGCGGTTTTCAATTTGTCCCAGGCTTGACGATAGTGAAACCGTTCCCACAATCCATACCCCTCCGCCAAATCGGCGAACGCTCGATACAACGGCTTTTGTCCGCCACTGACCCGTAGTTCTACTTCACGAAACAGTTTGACCGCAGCATCGAACAGGCCCTGATTGAACAATTCGCACCCTTCACGACGAGATACCGTGACCTGCTCATCCCACGGATTACTCTGTGTCCAGACCAGCGTCTTCGAGTCTAGCTCGACACGATCACCTCCCAGCCCTTCGCGATCCGGGCGCAGTTCGATCAACCGGGAAGTCCAGGGTAGCGTCACCAGGGAGAGCGAGGACGCCATCGCCGCGGTCGCGTCACTCAAATCCACAACCAGCTCACCCGGTTGTATCTCCCATGTCTGCAGGAGGTCTGGGAGCGATCGAGCAAGAGGTTGATAGGTGGTGGAGAACTCAGCGGTATCTGCCAAGACAATCCAATCCCACCGCCTGGGCATCTGTTGGATATTCGGCTGTATAGCAGACTCCACCAATGCCTTGCTCGCTTCCGGCAATACAAAACACAACGCCTCAGGCTTGAGCCTGTTGATCGAATACACTGCGGATGATGCGTCATCGAGGAACGCGATGACAAGCGCTTTGATCGGTTGATCTTGTGCCATGGTGCGCGGACTATATCATCGACCTTGCTGGCGATCAATTCGCGCATTCAAACCGAGTGCCGCTTGACGCACCGAGAAATCAAGCCTAGACTTTTCCAGCATCACATTCCCTCACACTGCCTTGCCGTGCGTAACGAGGTCCATTCGATGATCTGGTGGTATTGGATATTTCTAGGCTTGGCTTTGGCCGGCGCAGAGATGGTGTCCCCGGGCGGATTTTATCTTTTGTTTTTCGGTATCGCTGCAGTAATAGTTGGTGCTCTGGTTGGTATGGATGTGGTACAAGCCGACTGGCTACAGTGGCTCTTATTCTCCATGCTGGCGGTTTTTTCACTACTGCTGCTGCGCAGACCGCTGATTTGTCTTACGCCAGGCCATCCGCCACAGGTCATGGACAGCATGGTTGGAGAGACGGCGATTCTACTTGAGGAACTCCAGCCAGGATACATGGGTAAGGCCGAGTTGCGTGGCTCCACGTGGGGCACACGGAACGTCGGAGCCGTTCCCCTTCTATCGGGTCAACGCGCAACGGTCGTCAAAGTGGATGGTCTGATGCTCTGGGTAAAATCAGAATAACGCTCATTAGCGAGTGAGGTGCGGGCATGGAAGGCGCAACGTTTGTCGTGATCATCCTGTCGGTGATTGTCTTAATCGTCATTGCCAAAACGGCGGTCGTCGTTCCCCAACAGAGCGCCTATGTCGTAGAGCGTTTGGGGAAATATAGTTCCACGCTGGATGCGGGATTCCATATCCTCGTCCCGTTCATCGACGTGATTCGATACAGGCACATCTTAAAAGAAAGCGCGGTCGATATTCCGGAACAAATCTGCATTACCCGTGACAATGTCCAAGTCCATGTCGATGGCATCCTGTACATGCGGGTTCTGAATCCGGAGCGGGCATCTTACGGGATTAGCGACTACCACTTCGCGCTTTCACAACTCGCCCAGACGGCGCTGCGGAGCGAGATCGGCAAGATCGAGCTGGATAGAACCTTCGAAGCCCGGACGACGATCAACGCACAAGTCGTCAACGAATTGGATAAGGCATCGGAACCTTGGGGAGTCAAGGTGCTACGGTACGAGATCAAAAACATCACTCCGCCGAAGGATGTCTTGAACGCCATGGAAAAGCAGATGCGTGCGGAGCGTGAAAAGCGGGCGCTGATATTGACCTCTGAAGGCGAACGCGACGCCGCGATCAATCAGGCCGAAGGAGAGAAACAGCAAGTTATTAAGGCATCCGAAGCCAAGAAACAGCAGCAAATCAATGAAGCCGAAGGGGCTGCAGCCGCCATACTCGCCATCGCGCAGGCGACGGCCGAAGGTCTCCGAAAGGTCGCAGAGACCATTCAAGTTCCCGGCGGGCAAGAGGCCGTCCAGCTGCGTGTCGCCGAACAATACATCGGAAAATTCGGCGAACTCGCAAAGGCGACCAATACCCTCATCCTTCCGGCAAGCGTCTCCGATGTCGGCTCCATGATTGCCTTGGCGATGAATGCCATCAGACAGACCGGAACTTCAGTACCAGTGAAATCCTAAGAGTCACGGCGGTTCGGTTTGACACGCTGACTCGCCTCGCCTAGAATCGCGATCATGCAAACGGTTGTGTTAACAGCCTTTGCGGAAAGCGCACGCGTCAAGCAACAGTTTGCGCGTGAACACGCCGACCGTATCATCCAGGTGGCCACTGCCATCGCCAACGCCTTTCGCAACGGCAATAAAGTTCTGCTGTTTGGTAACGGTGGCAGCTCGACGGACGCAGCGCACATTGCGGCGGAGTTTGTCGGGCGATACAAGCGCGAGCGGATGCCGTTACCCGCCATTGCCCTGGCAACGGATATCGCGGCCATTACCTGCATCGCCAATGACTATGGATATGAGGAACTGTTCGCCCGCCAAGTGCGGGCGCACGGGAGAGCCGGCGACATCGCCATCGGTATCAGCACCAGTGGGAATTCTCCGAATGTGTTGAAAGGGATCACCGCTGCACGCGAAGGGGGCTTGACGACGGTCGCGTGGACCGGGGTGTCCGGCGGTACGCTTGCCGGCCTGGTCGACTATCCATTCGTCGTGCCTTCTACTGTTACCTCACGCATCCAAGAAACCCACATTACGCTCGGCCACGTGTTGTGCGAACTGGTGGAGGATCATCTCCTTGGGAAAACGTCCTGATCGGACTCCCCCACCCCAGCTACCCTCCTTGATCCCTCCGGTCAATGTATCGGACCTCAAGACCTATCCGTTGAAAAAACGGCATAGCAAGGTGCGACTCTCGGACTTCGTGACATCATGGAAGCGTGGAGGATCGTTCTCGAGATTCTATAGTGGTCTCCCTGATATCTTAGCCGTCAAGACGCTGCGGGCCGTCACCCGGGCCATCGTGAAGGCCCATCGCAAGCATCGTCCGGTAATCGTCGGGATCGGAGCTCATGTCATCAAGGTTGGGCTTGCACCAATCATCACGGACTTAATGAAGCGAGGTGTCATCACGGCCGTAGCCATGAACGGGGCGGGAATCATTCATGACTTCGAATTAGCCTTCATGGGTCACACCTCTGAAGAGGTGGACGCTGAAATTGACGAAGGTCGCTTTGGTATGGCGGAGGAAACAGGGCGCATTCTCAATGAGGCCATCACGCGCGGCGCGAAGGACGGCCATGGGCTTGGCGAGGCCATTGGGCGTTACATGAACCACGCTGCTGCTCAATTTCCCAACCACTCGGTCAGCATTCTTGCCACCGGTACACGGCTTGGCATCCCGGTCACAGTTCATGTGGCTGTGGGCACCGATATCATTCACATGCATCCTTCCGCGGATGGAGCGGCCATCGGAGCCACATCCCTTCTTGACTTCAGACGCCTCACTGCCGTCGTCGCTGGAATGGAGGGCGGCGTGTATCTGAATATCGGATCCGCGGTGATTCTTCCGGAAGTCTTCCTCAAGACTTTGTCGCTTGGTCGAAACCTGGGTCACCCCATTGCGAACATCACCACGGTCAACCTGGATTTCCTTTCTCACTATCGCCCTCAGACCAACGTCGTGCGGCGCCCCACGCAGAAAGGCGGTCAGGGGTATTCCTTGACAGGCCACCACGAGATTATGCTGCCATTACTGGCCGCGGCGGTGATTGAGGAGTTAGGATGAGGCGACCCATGACCGGTGAAACAACCTGGCTCCTCCCTACTCCGGGTGAACTGCAAACCCATTGGCAGCATCTGAATAAACGGTATTTTTCTGGTTCACTTCCGTCGATCGCGATTGCGTGGAGTCCCCGCTTAACTTCCTCAGTTGGTATGTTCGCCAGCCGTGGAGGACCAAGAACATCCACCGGCCAAGGCAGTCGAGAGATTCGCCTGTCGCTCCCTCTCTTTGTGAAACTTGCCGACCGGACACCATATGCAGAACAGGAACTCCTGAACACGATCGCCCATGAGATGATTCATCAATGGCAATTCGACCTCTTGAAGCGTCGACCTGATCATGGTCTCGCCTTCTTGCGAAAGATGGCGGAGATGAACCGAACAGGAGAAGTGGCGATCACGACGTACCACTCGCTGGAGCAGGAAGTACTTGCCTTATCGCGATTCACCTGGCGGTGCACTGACTGTGGACGGATTTATAGACGACAGCGAAAAACGATCCAGCCGGGCCGCCATCGTTGCGGTGTCTGTCGAGGGACTTTACACGAACTCCTGTCGCCCATCTGTACAGTTGAGAGCCGGCCGGTGGGCCATGAGTCTGAGCTCTCCATTCCTGTGAGTCCATCCGCCCGGTCGAACCGGCGCATCGCAAAGCCCCAACAGTTGACCCTTCAGTTGACCTAAGACAGACGGCAGACAGCGCGCATGAGCTACGCGGCTTCTTGACCTTTCCTAGATTGGACGTGCGTGTGCTCCCGATTCATACGATCCAGTACGCTGGCCAACGCGTCTATTGAAATGGGTTTAGAAATATAGTCATCCATCCCCGCCGCCAGACATTGTTCACGATCTCCCTGCATGGCATTCGCCGTCATGGCGATGATCGGCACTCGGTCCGACTGCTCTCTCTCCCGGATGAGGCGCGTGGTTTCGAAGCCGTCCATTTCAGGCATCTGGCAATCCATGAACACGACGTCATAGTGAATACGAGACAGCGCTTCGAGGACCTCTCGTCCGTTGGCCACCACGTCGATTCGGTAGCCCAGCCGCTGGAAGAGGCGAGCCGCCACTTTTTGATTGATCATGTTATCCTCGGCCAAAAGTACGCGAAGCTCTACCTGAGCCTTGGTTTCTGCAAGGGTATGCCGAGTAATGAGCGGGAGTGACGCTCTTTCAGCCAGCGCACAGGAAGAATCGGGACGCTGTGTCATGACCGCCACAAGACAATCTTGCAATTGCCGTTCACGAATCGGTTTCGTCAGGTAGGCGGCTAGCCCCGTTTCTCGCGCTATTTTGGCATCTCCCCGCCGTCCGAACGAGGTGAGGAGCACGAGTTGGAGATCAGCGCCTTCCGCTCGCGTCTTAATCGCTCGGGCCAATTCGATTCCCCCCGTCGGTCCCATGTCCACGTCCAACAGTGCCAGGTCAAATCGCGGTTGACCGTGCTGGCCGCTGAGAGCCTCCAAGGCCTCGGAACCACCATGAACGAGTGTCGGGTACATTCCCCATTTGCTCGTCATCAGCTCCAGAATTTTTCGATTGATGGCTTTATCATCCACGATCAAGATGCGGAGGCCCGCCAACACAACGGCAGAACCTTCTGAAGGTCTGAAGCCATCAGCTTGCTTGCGCAAGTTGATGGTAAACCAGAAGCAGCTTCCCTCCCCAATTCGGCTGCTCACCCCGATCGTTCCCCCCATCATTTCAACAAGGCGCTTGCAAATCGCAAGACCAAGACCAGTCCCACCATACTTCCTCGTCGTGGAGCCATCGGCCTGGCTGAATGACAGGAACAGCCGCTCGCGGACGTCATCGGAGATCCCAATCCCGGTGTCCGTCACCGCAATGTGGATGATCGCTTCCTCATTCGATTGAGCCTCCACCGTCACTTCCACGACCACATCACCGCTGTCGGTAAACTTGATGGCATTGGTCGTCAGATTCAGCACGACCTGTCGTAAGCGCCCCGGGTCGCCAAACAGGTTTCGCGGCACATCAGCGTGGAAGAGACAGGCCAGATTCAACCCTTTAGATGAGGCACGTTCTGCCACAAGGTCCAATGACTCATCCATGGCAAGGCGAAGATCAAATTCAATCACCTCCAATTCCAGCTTCCCGGCTTCGATCTTGGAAAAATCGAGAATGTCATTGATGATCGTCAACAGATGATCGCCGCACGTCTGAACCGTTTCAGCGTATTCTCGCTGTTCATCAGTCAGTTTCGTCTCGAGCAAGAGACCGGCCATTCCGATCACGCCGTTCATCGGCGTCCTGATTTCGTGACTCATGGTCGCCAAGAACGACGACTTGGCTTCGGTCGCAGCCTTGGCTTCCTTCAACGCGGTATCCAGCTGCTGATTGATATACTCCAATTGCTGCGCGTAGTCTTTCAGCGCACGTTCTGCTTCTTTCCGGCTGGTGATATCCCGAATAAATGCGCTGAAGATGACGGAACCCTCAACCGGTAATGGCGTCATGGCGATTTCAACAGGAAACTCGCGGCCGTCTCGTCGAAGACCGACCATTTCGACCAACATGTTCGGGAGAGAAGGGTCTCTGGATTCAAGAAGGCGTTGAGCATACTCGCGATAGCATGGCCGATGCGATGGTGGAAAGATCGTGTCGGCAACATCGCGTCCAATAGCCTCAAGCGCAGACCACCCAAACACCTGTTCCGCCTGTGTATTCCACTCGGCAATTCGGCCCGCACGATCTATCGTAATCACGGCATCGAGGGCGGTGTCGATAATCAGGCTGGTGCGGGCCTCGTTCTCCTGCAGCGCCGCTTCCACCTCAGTTCGTTCGACGAAAAACCCGATTTGCCTTCCCGCCGTGCCCAAAGCTCTCAGTAAATCCCAGTCCTCGGCCTGCGCCTCCTTGCTGTAGAACTCCATGACCCCATAGACATTTGCCCTGAGCCAAATCGGAAACGCACAGGCCGCGTGCAACATTCCTGTTGCTTCGAGAGGCCTGCGCGTAGACATGAGGCCTCGTGCGACATCCTCCACCCACAACGGCTCGCCGCGGGCCCAACAATCCCCCGGCAGATCGGACCCAGACGTGAGGGCCGCCTTCTGACTACTTCTCACGAACTCCTGCACCATTGTTGTATCGACTGACCAGTCCTGCATGCAGCTGATCGTTTGCCGGTCATCTTGTACTCGCCAGAATAGGCCGACATGCCAATCGAGACTCACCACGATTGCCTGCAGGAGGTCGGGAACCGCGTGCTCGACGGTTGAGGACGCGGCAAGCACTTTGGCCACGGCATGCTGGAGAGCTTGCTGGCGATCGGCACGCTTTTGTTCCGTCACATCCCGGACGACACTGAGGACCGCTTGCACCATGCCGTCATCGGCTGGAAGTGGAACGGATGTGATCTCGACCCAGCGAATCTGCCTCGAGAACCCAATGAGCCGTGCCTTTCCGCAGGTTTCTCGACCTTCCCGAGCCGCCTTATGCATATCTTCCATCTGCGGTCGATCGTTGGAATGGATATGCGCTCGAATGTCTTTACCAACGATCTCTTCTGAGAAACCCGCATCAAAGAGCACGCAGCCGGCTGGATTGATTTGAAGCACCCGCCAATCCAGACTGAGCACCAAAATCCCTTGGGGTTCGGCTTCCAAGATGCTCCGAAGCCTGTGCTCATTCTCCTGGCAACGGACCCTTTCGGCTTCAGCGAGAAGCCAACCGGCCCGCGCCCGACGAGAAGCCTGGACGAGTAAGAGAAGTAATGGAGCAACCAGCAGAACATTGGCCGCCGCCATGATCCAGAACACACTCACATCATCCTCCATGCCCCAGACTCCTGGCACAGACGTCGCCGTGGCCTATGTTGACACCAGGCCGTAGAGTCCGTTACGTGCTGTATCGGTCCGTTTGTTGACGACTTGAGGCTGGCCTCTCATCGATGGATGAGGCATCGTGCAAAATAGCCGATGAGACCAAGGATGGACTCCACCCGCTCTATCGCTCTTTCACTGTGAACCACCACCACGGTATGATGGGGCCCATGATCACAAAAAGTTTGTCGCTAGACCAACTTCTGTCCACGCTTTCGGCTGAACGGGCAAGGGGAAAACGGATCGTCTTCACCAACGGCTGTTTCGACTTGATGCATATCGGGCATACCCGTTACCTGCAGGCGGCCAAAGCCCTGGGTGATATCCTGGTCATTGGGGTGAACAGCGACGCGTCTGTCCGCAGTCTCGACAAAGCACCTGACCGACCGATCGTACCGGACGCCCAACGTGCTGAGGTCCTGGCAGCATTAGGTTGTGTCGATTATGTCGTGCTCTTCCATGAGTCGGATCCGCTTCAACTCATCACAGCCGTTCAGCCGGACATACTCGTCAAGGGTGGAGATTGGGCACTCGACCGTATTGTGGGTCGAGACATCGTCGAAGCCCGCGGCGGTATCGTCAAAACGATTCCTCTTGTTCCCGGCTTATCGACCACCGGGCTGCTTCAACGCATCCGATCAACCGCGAAATAATACGTGTCTGACACGAACTCTCAAATACAATCCTGGCTTGCTCCGCTTCGCGCCTCACTCGACGAGGAGAAGGCGCGTAGTTGTCTTCTTGGGGCGCATGGGTCCACCGCAGCCTGTGCCTTGACACTACTGACAGACACACAACAGAGTCGATCCGTCCACTCCGGACTATGGATTGTAGTGACAGCGAGCGACGAATCCGCCGAACGCCTCTTCAATGACCTATGCTTTTTTCATGAACTCACCGGCCGCTCCGTCGATAGCCTAGCGTGGTTCCCAGAGTGGGAAACGCTTCCCTATGAGGCCACCGCTCCGCATGTCGGGTTGATTGCGCACCGGATGACGACGCTGCATCGGCTACTGACCGATCCACCCACCATGCTGGTCACCTCTATCACCGCGGCCATACACCGCTTGATCCCGCGCTTGATCTTCGAGCAGGCGATCTTTCGATTCGAGACGGCCGCTACCTTCGAACGTGACTCGCTCGTGACCAACCTCCTCCGCCTGGGATACCGGCGTGTTTCCGTCGTTGAAATCCCAGGAGAGTTCAGTGTCCGCGGTGGGATCGTCGATATCTTTTCAACCGCCTATGCCAACCCACTGCGCGTTGAATTTCTAGGTGATCAGGTCGAGTCACTTCGGCTGTTCGACCCTGCGACACAAACCTCCATTAGGAAGCTCAAAGACGGATGGGTCTTGCCTGCGCGGGAATTTATTCGTCCCGCCGAACCCTCGGATGCAACCACACCTATCCAGCCAGATGCCGAGTGGAGAGGCCCTGACCTGTACCCCTCTATGGACACCCTCTTCGACTATGTCATCGGGGTACCCTCCCTCGCGTTCTACCAGCCTGAACAGCTGGAGCAAGCCTGTGACACAGCGTGGGGCAAGATCGACGACGGGTACCTTCGTCATGTGGACAGAGATGCGTCGAATCCCTATCCCTCCCCGGAGCGACTCTTTCTGACCTGGGAAGAAATCCAGGAACGAACCGCTACGTGGTCGATCCTGGCCTTGGAACCGCTGGCCCCTCCGAGTTCTTCATGGACTCCGACTTTTTCATTTCCTGTTCAAATACCGGGGAGCATTGGACTTGGGGTTCGTGGCACGGCCTTCAGCCAAACTCTCGGCATCTTAGAAGGACTTCGGAACGAGCACCGAGTGGTGTTAGTCGCGCGCAGTCGCGGTCAGGTCGATCGTTTACTCGCCCTACTTCGGGAACATGATCTACCAGCCGACCCTTGGGAGTCTTCGCTTTGGTCAAGCCAGAGCACCGGTAAGCTCCCTTTTTATGTACTGCATGGAGATCTTTCAACCGGATTTCTCCTAGGAGATCTTCGACTCGCCTTATTGACCGAAGAAGAACTGTTCGCCAAGGGAGCACGCCACAAACCTCAACCCAAAAGCCGGACGGCCACCTTTCTCTCCTCCTTGGAAGACCTCAACGTGGGCGACTATGTGGTACATGTCCAACATGGGATCGCTAAATATCGAGGGCTGAAACGTTTGGTCGTCCAAGACTTCGAGAGCGACTACCTGATTCTCGAGTTTTCCGGCGGGGATACGCTCTATGTTCCTCTCGACCGTTTGAATCAGATCCAACGCTATAGTGGGGCTGAGAGTCATGTCCCTCGGCTTGACCGACTGGGTGGAACCAGTTGGGCCAAGACGACCGCGCGAGTGAAGAAGGACATCGAAGAAATGGCCCATGAATTGATCGACCTCTATGCCAACCGCGAGCTCGTAAAGCGGAACGCGTATGGTACGTCGACAACCCTCTATCACGAATTCGAAGCGGCCTTTGAGTACGAGGAAACGCCGGACCAGCTGAAAGCCATCGACGACATCGGTCGAGATATGGAAGCGACAAGACCGATGGATCGGCTCATCTGTGGAGACGTCGGATATGGAAAGACGGAGGTGGCCATGCGGGCGGCCTTTAAAGCCGTCGAGCATGATCGACAGGTCGCGGTGCTGGTTCCGACGACTCTTTTAGCCCATCAACACTACGAGAATTTTTCTGAACGCTTCGCTCCATTCCCCATGAGGGTAGCGCTTCTTTCACGATTCCAATCGCCTCGAGAAACCAAAGCAATCCTCAAGGATACCGCGGCGGGCACCATCGACGTGGTCATTGGAACGCACCGCCTGCTCCAGAAAGACGTGACGTTTCGGCAACTGGGCCTGGTCATCATCGATGAGGAGCAGTGGTTCGGCGTCAAGCATAAGGAACGGCTCAAGCAACTGCGCACGCAGGTCGACGTGCTCACCCTCACCGCCACCCCGATCCCACGCACCCTTCAGATGGCTATGTCGAGCGTCCGTGATCTTTCCATCATCGACACTCCCCCGGCCGGCCGGCTGGCGATCAAGACTGAGGTGATCCGCTCCAGCGATAAAGCCGTTCGCGACGCCATCCTCCGCGAGCTCGGGCGAGGGGGGCAGGTGTATTTTGTGCACAACCGAGTTGAATCGCTAGAGCGAATCGGAACGTGGTTGCATCAGCTGGTTCCGCAAGCGCGTATGGTCATGGCCCATGGTCAGATGGATGCCAAGATATTGGAAGCCGTGATGTTGAAATTTGTGAAGCGCGAGGCGGATGTCTTGATCGCTTCCGCCATCATTCAGTCAGGCCTTGATGTGCCGAACGCGAACACGATCATCGTCAATCGCGCTGATCTCTTCGGCCTCGCGCAGCTCTATCAGCTGCGCGGACGGGTCGGGCGCGGCGGAGAGCAAGCCTACGCCTACTTTTTGATCCCTGACGAAGGCACGCTTGCCGGCGATGCGCAGAAACGATTGATCGCCATTCAACAGTTTACAGAACTCGGATCGGGCTTCCGTATCGCTGCGGCAGACCTCGAGATCCGTGGAGCCGGCAACCTTCTCGGCAAGCAACAATCCGGGCATATTGCGGCAATCGGCTTGGACCTCTACATCCAAATGGTGGAACAGGCAGTTCAACGGTTAAAAGGCCATATTATCGAAGAAGAGCCTGACCCGACTCTTCAACTGCCGGTATCAGCCTTTATTCCGGAACATTATGTGGCCGACCCTCACCAACGGTTGTCCCTCTATAAGCGGCTGACTGCCTGCGGCCAGATCGGCGAGTTGGCTCTGTTGCACGGAGAAATACAAGACCGATATGGCTCCCCTCCTGAGCCGGTCGAACGGCTCCTCGAAGTCATGCAACTTCGAACTCATGCCAAACGGCTGCGCCTGGCCTCGATCGAGCTACACGGCCAAACGGCGAAGCTCGTCTTCCAGCCGAAAGCGGCCGTCCCCGAGAGCGCCATCCACCGACTGATGGACCAACTCAAGAATCGGCTGCGCTTCCTGAGCCCCGTCTCATTAGAGATCCAACTGCGTCATGACGACTGGCCGTCGCTCTTCTCGGAACTCAACGCAATCTTGCAAAGCCTTGATCTCTGTGATACCAAGACCTTCGTAAAGGATACGGCTACCTCGTGAGAGAGACCCGTATGTACCACGACGCATGAAACCAATCGGATTCCTCATTCTCGACCGAAGATCTTTTTTTTCTCTGTTGCTGACCGGAATCCTGGCCTGGTCGGGGCTTGGGACGTCGGGATGCGGGGAGCGACAAGAGGAACCGGTCGTCGCCCTGGTCAATGGGCGAGCCATTACTCAGGCAGAATTCGACCTTCGCTGGGCTGAGCTATCGCAAGCAACGAGATCCCGCTATGAGAAGGAAGGCGGAAAGCGACGATTCCTCGACGAACTCATCACCAAAGAACTCCTCATGCAGGAGGCTCGGCGCCAAGGACTTGATCAGGACGAAGCCATTCGAGATAAGACACAGCGCTATAAGGAACAATTGATCCTGGACGAACTGTTGAAGGACAAGCTCCAATCCAAGGTGGAGCTGACACAAGAGGAACTGACCGCCTATTACGAGAGCCACGCCAGTGAGCTCCTAGACCCGTTAAAGGCCAATATCTCGATCATGCTGTTGCCCAATGTCTTTGCAGCGAAAGACCTTGAGACACAGATTAATCGAGGCGGGAGCTTTGCGAAGTTTGCTCAACGGTATTCGATCGATGAGAAGACGAAAGGAAAGGGTGGCGACCTTGGGCCATACCGAAAGGGGCTCGTCCTCCCTGAAGTGGATGAGGCCATCCATACACTCAAACCTGGGATAGTCAGCGCACCCATTAAGACCGACAACGGCTATTATTTGGTCATGCTGACCCCTCTCGATGAAGCGATCATACAGACTGACCTCGCGACGCAGGAACGACTTCGGCAGGAATTGCTGGCTGAGAAACGCCGAAAGCGGTTCGAGGAAGTGATCGCCGACATTCGAACAAATGCCTCGGTTCGCTTCGCTGAAGCTTCTCGCTATATTACCGAGGGTACCGGCTCGCGTTAGCCTCTATTTGGTTTCCAGGAACCTTCCCTTTCGTGTAAAATCAGTCATTACCGTTCTTTGGACCAGGTGAAAGGGTCATGACACGTGTTTTCCTCGCATCAGCTGGGCAAGTCCGTCTTGCATTGCTCCTTGCCTTCTTGATGATCTCAACCTGGCCTCCGGCCTTCTCCGCTGCCCACCTGCAGGATCGTATCGTCGCCATCGTGAATACAGAATTGATCATGTTGTCGGACGTGAAGCACGAGTTCAGAGCGGAACAAGAACGTCTCTCTCGCGAACTCCCCCGAAGCAATCTCGCTCAGCAGTTGAAAACAGCCGAATATATGGCATTGACGAAACTGATCGAGCGGAAATTGCAATTACAGGAAGCCAAGACCAAGAGAGTCGAGGTGTCAGACCTCGAAGTACAGCAAGCTCTCACGCAATTGAAGCAGCAAGACAAATCCCTCGACCCCACGAATCCAAACGATGTCCGAAGTGTGCGTGATCAGCTCATTCTGATGAGGGTCGTGGACCAGCACATTCAAGGCAACATTACGGTCGGAGACTCCGAGATGAAGCGCTACTACCAAGAGCACCGTGAGCGATTCGCCTTTCCCGAAGAATACCAACTGAGCCAGATCATCATTACACCACGCTCTTCGGACGGGCTAGCAGATGCACTGACCAAAGCCCGCCGGGCCATGGATGACCTCAAGCGGGGCGAGAAATTCGAAGACGTCGCCTTGCAGTATTCAGACGGTGCTAATTCCTTGCAGGGCGGACGACTCGGATTGGTCCGGCAAGGAGAGCTCTGGCCCGTACTGGAGCAGGCCGTAGCCCGCTTGGTGCCGGGAGGCATTTCCGACATCATCGAGAGTCCCGAAGGGGTCCACATCATTCGCATGGATGATAGAAAGCCAAAACAGTTTCGCCCGTATGAGGACGTTCAGCGGGAGATTCAGGAACTGGTCTATCAGCAGAAAAGCGCGGACATGTACGAGTCCTGGTTGGCGGATCTCAAAAACAAGGCTTACATCGAAATCAAGTTCTAGCTCACCCCACCTCTGCCATCAGCTGACTTGACCCTCCGCACACCAGGTCACGATCAGGAACCGCGTGCCTGTCGCCCACCGACCGAGTCTCGGAGAGCTCCCCAGACCCATTCTCGCCCATCCCCGGTCATTGACGAGTACGGAATCAACACTTCTCCTTGGGCAAGTCCTAGATCCCGATGCGTTTGTTTCAGAGTGCGCACCCGTTCGCTGGGCTTCAATTTGTCAACCTTGGTCGCCACGATGAGCGGATTTCTTCGGATCGATCGAAGCCAGGCAACGGTCTGCCGATCTTGCTCAGTGACAACTCGGCAATCCACCAACAACACAACTGCGAGCAACGAGGCTCGGTCGACGAGATAGCCTTCCATCAACGGTCCCCATTGATCACGGAGAGACTTCGAGACCTTGGCAAATCCATAACCCGGCAAGTCCACGAGATAGAATTGGGCGATGTCGGGATCAGAGGTCGAAATGAGAAATACGTTCACGGCCCTCGTCTTTCCCGGCGTCCGGCTGACTTTCGCCAGATCACGGCGATTGAGCAACGAATTGATCAACGAAGACTTCCCCACATTGGAACGCCCCACAAAGGCAATCTCGTGGAGATCACCGGAAGGAAACTGTTCTGCAGAGACACAACTTTTGATAAACTCAGCCGCGAAGATTTTCATGCCCTTAGGCTCAGTGATGAATTCAAAACGAAACTCGCGTCGCAATGCCGTCTTTCGACGGTACTACACATACGATTCTCCTCCATCCAAGTCAACCAGACCTCGCGGGGTGGCTCACAGACTCCTTTGGAGCACGGTGCTTATCGGACTTCCCTTGGGCATCCTGGGACTGAGCTGGCTCAGCACCCTTCCCGACGTGAAACTGCTCGTGCGAACGAACCCAGTATCGACGGCGCTGATGGAGGCACGAGAAGCTCAGGCCGAAGAACAGGATCGAGCCATCGGACGCCGTTGGGTGTGGGTGCCGCTCTCACGCATCTCTTCCCATCTTCGCCATGCAGTCGTGGCGGCCGAGGATGCCTCGTTCTTTACCCACGAAGGATTCGATTGGGAAGGCATCCGCCACGCGGCGCTCCATAACCTGGAAGCAGGAGAAATGAAACGAGGCGGGAGCACCATCACTCAGCAACTGGCCAAAAATCTCTACCTGTCATCCGAACGGTCCCTGTTACGAAAGGCGCGGGAAGCGCTGATTACCCGCTTACTCGAACGACATCTGACAAAGAAACGGATTCTCGAACTGTATCTCAACGTGGCTGAATGGGGAAAGGGTATCTACGGCGCTGAAGCCGCCGCCCGTCATCACTTTGGGAAATCCTCGCAGGACTTGACGGCCGACGAAGCCGCCTGGCTTGCGGCGATCTTACCGTCGCCACGCCGATACGACCCTCTGCGAAAAACGACCTTCCTCACTCGCCGCCACGAACGTATTTTAAAATGGATCAATCGCCGATCTGCGAGCCCCGTACGAATCGCCGACGAGTAGAACCGCCGAGCGATCGTTACTCTGAATACTCTGAAGAGTCGCCGACTTGACCGTAATCCTGTTCGCCGAAGATGGCCGATTCGTGGGTGTAGTGTTTGAACTCGAGCAAATTGCGGGACGGATCTTCCAGAAAGAACGTGCGGTGTTCGATGCGGGTTCCGGAAAAACGCACGCGCGGCTGTTGATAGAAAGAGAGGCCCTTCTCTTTGGCTCGATCTGCCAGCGCCTGCCAATCCTCTTGCGACAGAAAAACCAACCCGAAGTGGCGCGGATAGATACCTTTCTGTTTCAAGGATTCATCCGGCACGACGTGCGCGACAAGCTGATGGCCAGCCAAGCCTAGTGTAACCGCATGTTTTGAACGACGCCCGACGATACAGCCTAGGCCGTCCACATAGAACCGAAGCGTGGATTCTACGTCGTGAATCGGAAAGGCGAGATGAAATAAACTCTGGTTCATCAAAATTTGTCTCTCATGACCGGCTCTCCCTTCCCATCCCACCATCCGGCAGCCATGTGGGAGGTGGAATGACGAATGGTAAATCGCCCGTTAGGAGTGAGGACCAGGCAGCCGGCAGATCCGTTGATTCGGGCGACCAGCTTTCGCAACACCAATCGAGCCACTGTGGCTGGTGCCTTTCCTTGCCCTAATTGGTCGCAAATCTCCTTGGCAACCGCCAGACGGATGATGCTCTCGCCCCATCCCGTCATAGACACTGCGCCGCTTTCATTATCAGCATAGACCCCACAACCAATAATCGGCGTGTCCCCGACTCGTCCAGGCAGCATGAGATCGATTCCGCCGGTGGAGGCGCCGGCGGCAACCGTCCCGGTTCGATCCAGCGCCACTGCCCCAACTGTTCCGTGCCGGTCCCGGCCTTCTGCAGATTTTCCGAGGGCTGCGCCGAGAGAGAACCGGTGTGGCGTTCCCGCGAGCCAATGCCGCTCAAGTTTGAAATGGCGAGCAAACCGTCCCGCCTGCGGGCCGACAAGCAACACATGCGGTGTGTGGTCGATGACCAAACGTGCAGCAGTGATCGGATGGACAATGCCTGCAATGGAGGCTACAGCACCGGCATGTAAGCCCTGTCCTTCCATGATGGATGCGTCCATCCGTTGTATCCCATCAAGCTGCAGCTTGGATCCGTTCCCGGCATTAAAGAGTCCACTGCGCTCAAGGACACGGATGGTCTGCTCGACGGCAAGGAGTGCTGAGCTCCCCCGATCGAGCCATGAATAGCCGACTTGCAAGGCGGCACGTAAGCACGTGGCTTGCGGTGAGGTCATGGCGCGGGAGCCAGCGCCCCCATGCGCGAGAATCATGGGGCGAGTCGTGTTCAATTCAAGAGCAGATCCCGAGTCTTCCGATAGGCAGGATCCTGCATGCGATCCAGATCCGACCGCACAAATCCCAGACCGGTCACGCAGAGTTCAAAATTTTCCGATAATTTCTGGAACAGAGGCAAACTGGTTTCCACATCATCACGCCCGATCTGCGCCACAATTCCATACGACCGTTTGCCCGTCTTCACATAGTCCACAAGAAAGTCCTTGTGATAAATGCGTCCGGCCGTTTTGAGCCGCCGCAGGTATTCGGGAAACAATCCGGCCATGAAGAGGGTAAAGTCACCGATATGGCGATGGACGTCCCGCTCACGATCCAACGATTGCGCTTCGAGCAAGACCTCTGATTCAAACAACAAATCTACCACCGCATCGACCGGTTGATTCTGCCGGTTTCTAATCTTATAGAGCTGATCGGTATGGGTAAATTCCACCAGCAGATTGGAGACATAGGAGGTGACTTTGGTGTCAGGCCAACCCAGATGTTCCGTAAAACTCTTCTCAGTCAATGCGCCGAAGAGTTGTCGGAGCGGATGACGTGGAGGAACTGGAGTACCCATCGCCACCTCCTGCGAGTCTGATAACACTTGAGTTCAGTATACCAGATCTCACTCTCGAACCGCTTTCCACTCGTGTGATTCGTATCGGAGGCGCACTGCTCAATCTTGAGCGACACTAGCGTTCCTGCCTACTGTCCACCACGAGGGTCACAGGGCCGTCGTTCACCAAGGCCACCTGCATATGAGCCGCAAAGACTCCCATCTCGACCCTCGTCCCACCTTCGCGTAGCCCTTGCGCGACCTGTTCATACAGCTGCTTAGCCTGGTCAGGCGGAGCGGCCTCGTCGAAACTCGGGCGACGCCCATTCGTCGTGCTACCCAGCAGCGTGAACTGTGAGACCAACAACACAGCACCACCCACATCGATGAGTGATCGATTCATCTTGCCGTGATCATCCAAGAAAATTCGAAGGTTTCCGATCTTGTCAACTATAAAGCGCGTGTCCGAGTCCTGATCGCCTTTGGCGACACCCAGAAAAACTAACAAGCCGTCTTGAATGCATCCTACGACGGTGCCATCGATTGTCACCGAAGCCCCGGTGACACGCTGAAGAATCGCTTTCATCGTTCAGGTCACCCCCGCAGCAACTGAGTCAGCGTCCCTTCGAGAGACAGTAGCTTTCGCTTCATCGGAAGTCCTCCGGAGAATCCGCCAAGCGAGGCATCCTGTGCAACAATCCGATGACAAGGAATCATGATCGGCAGCGGATTCGCTCCGACTGCGTTGCCGACCGCACGGGCATACTGTCGTCCTCCCATACGTAACGCAATCCATTGGTACGAACGGAGTTTGCCATAGGGTACTCGCTGCAATGTCCGCCACACCTGCCGCTGGAATGAGGTACCCTGCGAAAGGTCGAGCGGCACATCGAAGGTATTCCTTTTTCCAGCCAGATAATCGAGTAGCTGCCGACGGGCTGATTCCAGTCGTGGAGACGCTCCTTGTTGGCATTGCCCATTTGTCTGAGCTCTGAGGTCAGACTCGGCGGCTCGCTTCGACCGTTTCGGCAACACAATAGCTTGAATCCCCTTCGGAGATTCAGCAAGTCCCATCCACCCCCAAGATGATTGAAAGATCAATGCGCGCTGCATGCTCCACCCCTCATTATCTTGCCAATCTGCCGAGCTTTCTCCGCACCATACCCCACACAACATCAAGCTCCTCCGACCGAAACACTACATGCACACCAAGGTACCCACCAACACTTAAGGCAATAGCGACGGCAAGCAGTGCAGATTTCTCGAACCACTCGGCTGGGTGACTCCATATCTGTGCATCGGCCACCCACCAACAGGTCAATACAATTGGGACACAGGCCGCAAGCACTCGGCTGGCTGAACGGATGACTGACTTCCACTCAACGCCACCCAGTCGCCGATGTAATACCACTACGAGAATTCCGCCGTTGACCATCGCAGCAAGTGCCGTGGCGAGGGCCAAGCCTGCTGCGCCAAGATACGACATCAGAAGCAATGAGAGCAGGATGTTCGCAACCACCGCAATGGTTGCAGAGATAGCCGGAGTCGTCGTGTCTTTCATCGAATAAAATGCCGACACAATAATACGAACCCCAGCGAATGCCCACAGGCCCACGGCATAGCACAGAACCATAAACGCCGTCTCAGCCGTATCGTGCGCCGTAAAGGTCCCATGCTCGAAGAAGAGATGGACGATCGGGGTCCGCAACATAATCAACCCGACCATTGCCGGCAGAATGATAAAGAGAATCATCCGTAAGCCGAACCCAAGCGTGGTTCGCAATTCGCTCAATGCCCCACGTGCCGCTTGCGCCGACAACGTCGGCAGAATAGCCGTGGCCAGGGCCACGCCGAAAATGCCGAGCGGAAACTGGATCAGCCGCATGCCATAAAATAGATAGGTCGGTCCACCAGCAAAAAACGATCCCAAAATCGTGCTTACGGTGATATTGATCTGTGTCACCGACAACCCGAGCAACGACGGGATCATCAGCTTGCCGATTTTTCGTACACCGGGATGGCCGGGCTGGAATTTGAATCCGAATAACATTCCACGAAACTTGAGCCCCGGCAACTGCATCGCAAACTGGGCGGCTCCGCCAGCGACCACACCAACAGCGACACCGAGGATGGGCTCCGGCAACGTGGGCGCAAGAAAGAGCGCACATCCAATGATGAACAAATTGAAAAAGACCGGCGAAAACGCCGGCGCTGCAAAGGCTCGTAGGGAATTGAGGATACCCATCGCCAGCGCGGCCAGACTGATGAAAATGAGATAGGGAAACATCATGCGCGTCAGCAACGTCGTCATTTCAAGCCGGGTTGGATCATTATGGAATCCCGGGGCCAGAAGCCAGACAATGCTCGCTGCCCCTAAGATTCCAAGTATGGTAATGCCCGTCACAATGGTCAGCAGTGTCGTAAAGGCGGCACTCGCCAACTGCCAGGCATCCTGTTTCGACTTGAGTGAGTGATACTCGGTAAAGACCGGAATGAACGCGGCGGACATCGAACCTTCGGCAAAAAGTTCGCGGAGTAGATTCGGGACACGATAGGCGACAAAGAATGCATCGGCAGCCGGAGTGGCGCCAAAGAGACCCGCGAGAACCATGTCGCGGATGAACCCAAGGATGCGGCTGGAAAACGTGGCAACACCGATCATCCCAGCCGCTTTGACGACTGATTGATTCTCGTCCTGGAGCTTGGGTCGAGCACCAGTCGTCACGGGAGGCTCAGGCATGGACCGGATTCTAGCGGAACGATGATACGCAGTCTATCGAAGCGGGAAAACCCATCGAGCGAGAAAAGTGATCACTCGATAACTTAGATCACCAAGAAGCAGCTCTGTGCTAGATCGACTTGATATAGCGGGCTGTCCTTCTTGAAGCTAGATTGCTCACTGGATGAAAGATCAAAGTGGAAGTGGAGGCCGCGAGTATCTCTCTCTGGTACGAACTCCTGGCGCTTGCCCGAGTTTGCGCCAGGAGACCAGATGTAGGATCGTTTACGCCGCAAGGCGAATCTGTGGTCGATTGCTCGTGGTTCCGACGTACGGTCCCACCTCGCGTAACCCCTCGGCCTTGGCTTGTGGTTTCATCTCCAGCGTGCCATTGAACACGACGCCTTCCTCCATCGACAGCACGGGAGTCGTCAAGCTACCTTGCACGACGGCAGGAGCACAGAGCACGATCTGCTTCGTCGCTTGAATGTCTCCCGTGATATTTCCATGGCATACCACGGTCCCAGCTGTGACCTTGGCCTTCAGTACCGCCTCTGGCCCGACCAGCAAACCACCGTCCGTATGGATTTCCCCGTCCAAAGCCCCATCGATCCGGACGGTGCCGGAATAGGTGATCACACCCTTGAACTCCACATCCTTTCCGACGAAGGCCACCTCATCCGGAAGGGTTGGACCACCCTTTAATGGGCTTCGCCTGTCCTCCACCCACCGTTCTCGTTCCCTCTCCCGTTCCCGCTCCTCTTCTCCTCCCACCACCTCATCCTGCTTCCACATAGTGTGACTCCCTCCTTGTCCGTATCGATTCGCCATAGCCGAACAGGTCCGCCGCGTCTCTTATCTATCGGTTGATCACGGTTTTTTATTGAATGTTCAGGATCAGGAAGGAGATCGCTTATGGTTCTTGCACTAATTCGTTCGATAATTCATTCGGATTGTCGCCTTGACGACCAGGGCAAACCTCGGCAAGAAGGACCCCGCAGGCCTGAATACTCTGACATAATCCACCAACGATATCGCCTGTTTTGAGTCGGCTGACGGCGGCCCCAACGACTGAAGACCACCGCTCCGCTGGGACTCGTTGATATAAGGGTTGGTCGGCCAACACGTAAATCTCGTGCTCCAACAGCGACACCATGATCAATACACCGGTGCGCTCACGGGTCTGTGCAACGGCATGCTGCACGAAGGCATGCTCGGCCCTGAGCCTTACTTTATGATTCATCCGATCCGTTGGTGTGAGGAGGCGAATGAACGGGGTCAGAGTACCGAGCCAGGCCCCCACGCCATAGGCGAGTAGGGTCATCAGGATCAGCCAAGCCGCGTTGGAGGCATGCCATCCCCACGGCAACCACAAGACCTCAGTGGTCAACAGCATCGTCAGCGCCGAGACCGCGAACAGCAACCCGGCACGATATTGTGCATCTCGATACAGGCCGGATCGGCTGACGATCATTGGAACGATCTCGGCGTTGGTATCTTGTTCCGCCACATGCACAACCAGGCTGACCCGCTCACGTTCCTCGGCTGTGAGTTGCAGTCTCTCACCAGTTTCCACTGGCACCCCCTCCTCCGAAATTGCCGCCCCCACCGCCGAATCCACCCCCTCCACCGAATGACCCTCCACCCCATCCACCACTGCGGCTGCTGTACCAGATCCAATCATCCACCCCGCGGGGTCGTGTGGTCCTTCCCCCGGTACCGGACGCGCCAATTACGAGGAGCAGAAACAAGGTCGCCGCGCTCGCAATGAGCGCCGGCACGAGCCAGGGAGCCAACAGTGTTGAGATCCCTGCACCCGCGACCGGTCCGACGAATTTATGGATGTTCATGAACATAAGCCCGACGACGAGCCCGACCATGACAGCCACCACAACCTGCCCCATGACATCGGTCTCTTGCTGAGAGACTGGTTGTCCCGATGCCTGATAGGTTCCTTCAATCGTTTTCATAATGGCGCTGATCCCCTCAGTCACTCCGCCTGGGATATCACCGGCGCGGAACCGAGGCACGATCTCATTTCTAATGATTTGAGCCGATCGAGCGTCGGTCAACACCCCTTCCAATCCGTATCCGACTTCGATCCGAACCTTGCGTTCCTCGATCGCCACTACCAACAGCACGCCGTTGTCTGTACCCTTCTGACCGAGTTTCCAGGTCGTCGACACGCGATGGGAGAACTCTTCGAGCGAGTCACCTTCGAGGGAGGGAACGATCAGGACGGCGGCTTGATTACTCGATTGCGCTTCATGAGCCGCCAGTCGGAACGCGAGCGACTCAACCGTGGAACTCGGTAGAACATGGGCAAGGTCGACGACCCGCCCGGTCAGCTGAGGAACATCCAGCGCAGCGACCGGTATGGCCGACGAGAACATAGCGGTTGCCAGGTAGCAACAGAATACGAGGCGGCTGATTCCACGTCGTATCAACTTCTCCTCGCCTCACTCTCGATTCAAAACTTCACTTCTGGCGGCTTCGCCACGGCATTCTCATCGGCGACGGTAAAGTTAGGCCGCTCCTCGAGATTCAGCAGGAACTTGGCCGTCAGGTTGGTCGGGAAATATCGCACCATCTTGTTGTACTCTGCGACACGATCGATATACCGCTTACGAGCCACCGTAATCCGATTCTCCGTTCCCTCGAGCTGACTCTGAAGATCTCTGAAGTTTTGATCGGCTTTGAGGTTCGGGTAATTTTCGGCAATCGCGATCAGTCGCCCCAACGCTGATGTCAAGCCTGATTGGGCCGTTTGAAAGGCTTCGAATGCCGCAGGATCTTTCAGGACCTCGGGTGTCACTTGAATCCCGGTCGCCTTCGCTCGGGCGTTCACGACTCCCTCAAGGGTCTCTTTTTCATGCGCCGCGTACCCTTTGACCGTCACGACAAGGTTCGGAATGAGATCCGCACGCCGCTGGTATTGATTGATCACTTCACTCCATGCCGCCTTCGTATCCTCGTCCAATCCTTGCAGATCGTTGTAGCCGCAACCGGACACAAACCACGCGCTGATCATCACTAGGGCGATTGTCGTTGTTCTCCACCACCTACGCTCCATCGTTCCCTCCTTGAGCCAAGCCGAATGCCGTGTCTCCTCATCGAACGATCATGCTACCATGGGCATAATCATCTAAGATATGCTGGTCAAGAGGTATTATGCCTAGAAGAAAGTCCTTCGATGGAACCGGTGGGTTTCAAGTTCTGCACCGAACGCTAGGAATCTATCAAGGTAGCGCGATCGACCTGGCCTTCTGGCACCCATCATCGGGTATGCCGGAGCATGGCCTGTGTCGGTTTGCGACCAGAGCAAATGCACAGGCGTTGATCGACGTCCTCTGTTCTGCGGAATGCACCGAACCGATGCGGCGACAAGATCTGACGATCGAACCGTTCGATACCGCCGAACATGATCGCTTAATGACCGACTACCCGCTGCCGTCTGCGTGGGAGACCCCGACATAATTACGATGACAACACCTATCCAGTGATCGACGGTTCGACGGCTTTGGGCAGTATGGAAGAAGTGGACCCTGAGCGTGATTGGATGAAGGTCAGAAGCCGTTTATTTTCTTGAGCCTTACGCAGGAACTTGAATGCAATCCCACGCGCACTGACCGACCGAACCATAGCGGCCACCTCAACTGGAGGTTCGTGTTCGGCAATGACGATCTCCAGATAGAAAATGTCGTCAAGGTGCACGTGCGTATCGCTCTTGATGATGCACCCGCCCAGAGACAGATCCATCACCGTACCCGCACCCCTGACTTTCCCTCCTGAAAAGGACAGGCAGAGCTTGACTGGTATGCGGAGATGTTCACGGCGGTCGATAGAGTGTGAGGGCCCTGTCGTGTTCATGCGACGGGCAAGAAACCGGTGGTGGCACTGTTGACACTGAAATGGGACCATCCAAATCAGCGACGCAACAAGTTCACGCGGCGACTGTGGCGATACACGAAGCGCATCACCCTCACGACATCGTGGGCAGACTATCCGGCGACTCATTCCGTCTCATCTCCGCCAAACCTAGGCGCACACCGGCCCTTGTTGGCACTATAAAGGCCTTTCCTTCACAGTCAAGCTCATTGCCATCTGGCGCAAATCAGTCCCCATCAATCTTTTATGCCATTGACGGATCGGAAGGAAGAAAGACGATGCCGTCAGCGGTTCGGCTAGACGGACTCCGCGTGCGGAGATTCAGGCTCACCGGGAAGGCCGGCTTCGACGATGCCGGCGCGGAGATATTCACGATTGAGGTTGGCGATGAAACGTACGCTGATGCTTTTGGGGCAGACGGCCTCACACTCATACTGATTGCCACAAGAACCAAACCCTTCACGATCCATAGCCTCGAGCATGGCGCTCACACGGTGCGTTCGTTCCGGCTTCCCTTGCGGCAGGATCGCAAAGTGCGACACCTTTGCGGCGACAAAGAGGGTGGCCGAGGCATTCTTACAGGCGGCGACGCACGCTCCACACCCGATACACGACGCCGCATCCATCGCGCTTTCTGCTTGATCCTTACCGATCAGCAGAACATTCCCATCTACCGCCCCACCCGTGTTGACCGAAATATACCCTCCTGCTTGCAGGATGCGATCCAGGGCACTGCGATCGACCACCAAGTCTTTGATGATCGGAAAGGCCTTGGCCCGCCAGGGCTCAATCGTGATGGTGGTCCCATCTGGAAACCGTCTCATGTACAGCTGGCAGGTCGTGATGCCACGGTCAGGGCCGTGCGGGATGCCATCGATGACCAATGAACAACTTCCACAAATGCCCTCACGGCAATCCTGCTCAAAGGCCACAGGCTCTTCACCGTTGCCAAGCAATCTCTGATTCACGCCATCGAGCATTTCAAGGAACGACATGCCGGGGGTCACATCCTGCGCCTCATACGTGACAAGCCGACCTCGCTCGGCTGGCCCGTTCTGACGCCAAATTTTCAATGTGAATTTCATGATATGCGCCGATCTCCTGCGCCCCTCAGCATCGCTTCATTTCCAGTTCGTACTCACTGATAACTTCTCATCGTCGGCTGTACGAATTCGAAGGTCAGAGGCTCCTTGTGCAGGAGCGGTACTGCTCCATCTCGGTATTCCCAAGCGGCCACGTGCGCGAAACGGGTATCGTCGCGCTTCGGTTCACCGTCGTCCGTCTGATATTCTTCGCGAAAATGTGCGCCACATGATTCCTGGCGATGCAAGGCGTCGTGACAGAGCAATTCTGCAAACTCAAGATAGTCCGCCACTCGTCCCGCATACTCCAGCTCTTGGTTGAAGGCGTCTCCCGACCCCGGCACCACCACATCCTTCCAAAACTCCTCCCGAAGAGTCGGAAGCGACGTGAGGGCCTTCTTGAGCCCTGCTTCATGACGAGACATGCCACAATAGTTCCACAAGAGTGTCCCGAGCTCCCGATGAAACGAGGCTGCCGTTCGACGACCTTTCGCGCTCAAAAGGCGCGTAGTTCTACTCGTCACACGATGAAGCGCCGTGCGTGACTCCACATGATCTTCCGGAATTGATGGAAGCGTCGCGGTTGCCAAATAATGACCGATCGTATAGGGCAGAATGAAATAGCCATCGGCAAGGCCTTGCATCAACGAGCTGGCTCCCAACCGATTGGCCCCGTGATCCGCAAAATTCGCTTCCCCGATCACGAAGAGTCCCGGGATCGAACTCATGAGATGATAATCCACCCAGAGCCCTCCCATCGTGTAGTGAGGCGCCGGGTAAATCCGCATGGGTGAGTGGTAGGCATCCTCTCCCGTAATCCGGTGATACATCTCGAAGAGATTGCCATAGCGTTCATGGACCACATCGTACCCTTGTTGTTCGATCACGCCGGCGAAATCGAGATACACCCCATATCCGCTTGGACCAACACCACGGCCTTCGTCGCACACAGCCTTCACCGCGCGTGACGCGATGTCTCGGGGCGCGAGATTCCCAAACCGCGGGTATCGACGTTCCAAGAAGTAGTCACGCTCCGCTTCCGGAATGTCGCCCGGCGAGCGACGATCGGCCATCGTCTTCGGAACCCATAATCGCCCGTCATTGCGAAGCGACTCGGACATCAGGGTCAGCTTGGCTTGAGAGGCGTCACCCGGAGGGATTGCCGTAGGGTGGATCTGCGTAAAGCATGGATTGGCAAACACCGCCCCCTGCTTCCATGCTCGATACGTGGCCGTCACATTGCAGCCGCTCGCATTGGTCGAGAGATAGTAGACATTGCTATATCCCCCCGTCGCTAGCACCACCGCATGAGCGGTGTGGACGCTGAGACGCCCAGTGACCAAATCCCGAACCACAATGCCTCGAGCCTGACCATCGACCACAATCACATCGAGCATCTCAGTACGTGGCCGCATGGTGACCTGACCCCGTTCAATCTGCCAGCAGAGGGCCGAGTAGGCGCCCAAGAGCAGTTGCTGTCCGGTCTGTCCTCGACAATAAAAGGTCCGAGAAACTTGGACACCCCCGAATGAGCGATTCGCCAGCTGCCCACCATATTCCCTGGCGAACGGAATGCCGAGCGCTACACATTGATCGATGATTTGCGTGCTGACCTGAGCGAGCCGATAGACATTGGCTTCTCGAGAGCGGAAATCGCCACCCTTGATGGTGTCATAAAACAGCCGGCCCACACTGTCTCCGTCATCCTGGTAATTTTTGGCCGCGTTGATTCCCCCTTGTGCCGCGATGCTGTGCGCGCGACGAGGGCTGTCCTGAAAACAAAAGCACTCCACCTGATAGCCGAGTTGTCCCAAGGTCGACGCAGCGCTCGCGCCGGCGAGACCGGTACCGACAACAATGACGGTCAGTTTCCGCTTATTACTGGGGCTGACCAACTTTTCACTGAATCGATGTCGATCCCATTTGGTCTCCAACGGCCCGGATGGAATTTTGGGGTCAAGTTTCTTCATAGCCGCACAATCCCCAAAAAGACCGCGAGAATGATGCCAACATTTCCCAGAACCACCAGCAGCGCAATCGCAGGACCGGCCGCTTTCAATAGGCGATCCAGCGCCGCATGTTCCAGCCCTAAGGTCTGGAAGCTGCTTGAGACGGCATGGCTCAGATGAAAACCAAGCCCTAGCTGTCCTACCAGATACAACACCACTATGAGGGGATTCTGAAACGCCACTATCACCTTGCCATAGACATCCTGATAGCCTTCCGCATCAACGCGGTCGGAGTTCGGAGAGCCGATGACTCCAGCCGTCAGATGTAGAAGATGGAACACGATGAAAAGGAGCAGTACCATCCCGGAGATCGTCATCGTTCTGGAAGTGAACGAGGCCTGCCGGTATCTGTGGATCGCATAGCCGTTCGGGCGAGCACGATGGTTCTGCAGGCTCAGCTGAGTCGCCAATACGATGTGGAGGACGACGATGCTCAGCAATCCAATACGAGCGGTCCATAGTAAGATGGGCATATCGCGGAGAAATGCCGCATAGCTATTGAACGCATGAGGCCCTTCGAATACTTGTAGATTCCCCAACATATGGAAGATGACATAGATGACGAGTCCAAGCCCGGTCAGGGCCATGACAACTTTCCTGCCGACTGAGGACTGGAGATGGCTAACGAGGCGAGTCATCCGTAAACATTATACACTTCTTGAACCCAAGAAGAGGTAATGGCGGCATGTTGTGATGCGCGCGCTTGCGAACTTTATTTGACCTAA
>CAZJOQ010000002.1:0-50124 GCA_964547625.1 uncultured Nitrospira sp. | reverse complement strand
GTACCAAGGTGATCAGCTCACCCGGTTCATCACATTGCTATTCTGTCTGCTAGTGCCTGGGACTCCTGCTACGGGTATCCCCATCGCGAGCGATCCAAATGGATTCGAAGACCTCCTCTGGGGAACCATCCTGTCGGAGACGGAGCAATTCATAAAAATCGAGGATTCCGGTCGCATCCAAACATATGAGCTTAAAAGTCGCCCCCCCATGCTTGGCACGACGGTAGTCGACTCCCTACGGTTTACAACGTTTGAGAATAAGCTTGGCCGAGTAACTGTTCGTTATAACGGCAAAGAGAGTCATGAGGAAATTATGAGCTACCTTCAAGCCAAGCACGGTCCACTCGATCGAACGCCAGGACAAATCGCTGTGGGCTCAGTGAAAGTGTATGCTTGGCATGGCTTTCACACGGAAGTGACGCTGCGGTTCGAAAACAGGCTTGATCGTGGCATCATCTTTTTCGAGAGTCGGACACTTCCTGAAAAACTGACTGATGAGACCTCCACGACGGCCTTCTAAACTTCCTTCACCTGAGCTTACTTGACCGTTTGTAGCCAAACCCCGAACCAATTTGAAAGACTCAGCCCTTTGCATGAGTTGGCAGACTGTCTAGACGAGAGTCGTCATGACCATCTCATATGTCCACAAGCATCCCTAAGCCGCATTACTGAATTGATTAGGAAAGAATGGCCCATGAGGTTATGATTGTAAAACTTACCATGATGAACCAGAAGCCTTATGTGCCATTGGATAACCGCTATGCTGAACGTGTCGCTGTCACATGTCGAGTTCGCTATGTCGGCGAAGTTCCAACACAGCCTCACCAGGGAGAAGGCCTCACAAAAAACGTATCGGTTTCCGGATGCAAGGTTATTAGCGACCGTCCGGTCACACGTGGCACATTATTGACCCTGACTATTGCGCTTCCAGACGGATTACCACAACTTATCATCAAATCTGCGCATGTGGTGTGGGTATCCGGCTGCCAGTTTTCCGTTCGATTCATGGACCTGAATCGGGAGTACCGAAAGCGGCTCCAATCATTCATCTGGAAAAGCATTTCCCACACCACCGTGAGTGATCAACGAACGCGATTTCGACTTATGTAGCTCCCCCACCAAGCTATTTATCGACAACGCGGCGAGTATATCGCCTCCAAGCGCACGAGAACATTCTTACATCACTCCGCCTCAGTTCCGAATAGGTTCTCTTACCAGGGGATGTCGCCATCAGTAGCCCCCCTTCTGGCCGAGTTAGTACCCCTCCCTTTGTGGGGAGGCAAAACCGACCCGTAGCGCTAATCTTCTTTCATATGGGGCCTCTGGGGCTGGCAATATCACGTGGAGGAATACGATGAGACAGATGAAACAAGTAGGACACTCACAAGGTCGGCACTCCCGCGGTTCAATCGCCCGCAGGAAAATAGGAAGAACCAACGTTTCATTTGGCCTCATGTACTCAGGCGTCAGTGGGGAGGACGTTCTAATCGGTGACGGTACCGTCGTCGACTTGTCCGAGGGCGGAGTTGGTATTCGGGGAAATTGTCCCGTGCAGGTTGGTGCGGAGCTCACCCTGTTTTTATATCTACCGGACGAGGAAGATCCTCTATTCATCCTGGAAGCAACCGTAGCATGGAGCACTGGACCACTGTTCGGTGTGGCTCTGAAAGAGCTGAGCCTGCAGGAAGGAGACCGGATGCGGGTATTTCTTCACACACAGTCAGCTGGACAAGCTTAGTCGGGTTAATACCAAGAACTACATGCGGATCCTGCCTTGCCTTTCAATGTAGCCAAATGCTATTCATGGTGAGTGACTACTCACTCACCATGAACAGCATTCAGAAACCACCCCCTCATCCTCAACGGAAGTCGCGAACATCGGCCAGCCAACGGCAAGCCAGCCTGATTAACGCTGCGGCGTCGCTGTTTGCAGCCAACGGGTTTACTGGAACGACTACAAAACGGATCGCGAAGGCAGCTGGAGTCAGTGAAGCGCTTCTCTTCAAATACTTTCCGACTAAGCAGGCACTATACACCGCGATTCTCGAGGAAAAAGCCCAATACTCAGGGCTTCGAGAGGCGGTCGAGGATGCCGCAAAGAAGCAGGATGATGGGCGGCTCTTCACCTTGCTCGCAAGCTATCGAATCAGAAAGGGAGCCGACCCAACCTTGTTCCGCCTGCTCCTTTTCAGTGCCTTGGAGGGGCATGAGATGTCCGACATGTTCTTTCAGCAGCAGTATCAAGCATTCCACGACCTTCTTGCGAGCTATATTCGCCGACGCATCGAAGATGGTGCTTTCCGAATGGTCGATCCCTTACTTGCAGCCAGAGCATTTTTTGGGATCATCGTTCACCATCGACTGCTCCACGATGTCTACGGCTTACCCATGCACCTCACTCACGAGGATACGGTCGCAGAATATGTCTCGCTGTTCCTTGGCGGGCTCGTGACAGTTACCTGATTCGTAGACGGCAAACACCCATATGAGCCAATTATCTCGCCATCCATTCATAGCCCTTGGGATTGCTGTTGTGTTTGTGCTTACCGCCCTTCTCGTCTTTCGCTTGAGCACAGGCGCTAAAACCGATACGCCTAAGCCACGTCTTGTCACCGTAGGCATTGTGTCCCCGATCAGACAGGATCTCGGTGTTCGATTGAGCTACACTGCGGATATCTCTCCCAATCAAGTTGTCAATATCTTCTCACGAGTCGACGGTTATATTGCCAAATTGCATGTGGATAAAGGTGATTTTGTCCGAGCGAATCAGTTACTTGTTGAAATAGATCATACGGACTATCAGCATGCCGTTAATCAAGCGAAGGCCAACCTGTCTGCCGCGAAAGCAAGAGTCTCGCAGCAGGATGCAGTGGTTCGTAATGCCAAGCTCACATTCGGCCGCATGCAAACTCTCATCAAAGACCGATTTGTTTCGCAGCAGGATCTCGACACGGCGGAGGTCAACTTTGATGCCGCCAGAGCGGCACAAGAATCTTTACAGGCCCAGGTAAATCAAATGGTTGTCGCCCTGGCGCAAGCGGAAACCAACCTGTCCTACTCCTATATCCGAGCTCCGTTTGCCGGCTATGTGGCGGAGCGTAACCTCGATACCGGAGCTTACGTCAGCAGCGCCACAGCCAGTACGTCGACTATGTCGCGAGGCATGATGAGCTTACACGACATCGATACGGTCCGTGTTCTGATTGAGGTCGTCGAGCGAGATATTTCACGCGTGAGGATCGGACAACAGGCAGAGCTTCGCGCTGAAGCATACCCCGACCTGACATTCAAGGGGACGGTAACACGCATCGTTCAAGCCCTGAATCGTGCAACCCGCACCATGACTGTTGAAATTGACATACCGAACAAAGATCGTCGGTTGAAGGGTGGAATGTTCGCCCGAGTCGAAGTGCTGGTAGACACACATCCTCAGGCCTTACAGATTCCCATCGATGCGGTCAGCCGCCTTGAAGAGGCGCAATATGTGTATGTTGTTGAAGAAGGAAAAGCCCGGAGAGTAGATATTGAGATCGGCGCCCAACAAGGGAGCTACATAGAAATCACCAAGGGCCTGAGAGGGAATGAAGAGGTCATTGTCTCCGGTAAAGACTTGGTACACGAAGGCACACCGGTGCGGACACAACCATTGGATCCAGTAAAAAATAAGACGTGAAAGGAAACAAGTGCCTTTTTGCTTCTTCCAGATATGTGGCTGACTCTACTCGCACTACGCAATCGAATCGGTATTTTGATGCTCTCCTTGGCGATGGTGGTATTGGGCGTGACGTCGCTTCAGAGATTGCCGGTTGACCTCTTCCCACAAATCCAGGTTCCCGTTGCTTTCGTGGGCGTTATTTATAAAGGAGCGCCTCCTCTCGACATCGAGCAGAGCGTTGTATACCCGATCGAAAAAGCCGTCAGTTCGGCCTCTAATGTGGAACATGTCGAGTCGTTCAGTAAGCAAGGACTCGGAGCGGTCCAGATCTGGTTCAACTGGGGTGCCGACCTCAATGTCGGCCAAATGGAGGTGATGCAACGCATCACGCAGATCCTAAACAGCCTTCCACCGGGCATTCTGCAGCCGTTTATCGTCAAGTTCGATGTCTCCAATATTCCTGTTTCGATTGTGTCGGTGTCGAGCGATGAGTTGGACGAGCGCGGACTCTATGATCTTGCGTATAACACCATCGCTCCCCAGATCGAGCAGATCGCCGACGTCGCGGCGGCGACGGTGGAAGGAGGGAAGATTCGCCAGATCAATATCAATCTGGATCCTGCGCTCCTCAGTGCCCGGGGGCTTTCGATTCTCGACGTCGTCCGATCCGTCAAAGCCGCCAACTTGATTTTGCCTTCCGGCAGTATCAAGGCCGGCAACCTTGATTACAACGTGTTTACGAACAACCAGTTTCGAACGGTGGAGCCGATCCAAGACGTCATCGTGAAGGTGAATCAGCAAGGCAACCCGGTCCGCGTGCGCGACGTAGGAACTGTGACGGATTCCTCGGACATTCAAACAAACATCGTTCATACCGATGGGGCCAGATCGGTGTTTCTTCGCGTCAACAAACAACCGCTCGCCAATACGGTAGCGGTCGTCGACGCCCTACGCACTGCCCTCCCGAAGCTATTCGGCATCCCTGAAGGAGTGAAGCTTGGTATTTCGTTTGACCAATCTCTTTACATCCGTCAATCCATCCGCAATCTGATCGAACAGGCTATTCACGGTTCATTATTAGCCGCGGCCGTGATTTTTATCTTTCTACGAAACTTGACCAGCACCATGATCATTTCCGTAGCCATCCCGCTGTCGATGCTCGTGACGTTTATCGTGCTCTATTTCACGAATCAGACTCTCAACATCTTCACACTCGGTGGGCTTGCGCTGGGAATCGGCCGGCTTGTGGATGATTCCATCGTGGAACTGGAAAACATTCAGCGCCACGTCAATACCAATCCCGACCGGTGGAACGGCATCCTCGATGCTGCTCGAGAAGTTGCGATGCCGATCTTTGCCTCGACCGTAACGACCGTCGTCGTGTTTCTCCCCGTATTTTTCGTCGTCGGGATCGCACGCCTGTTGTTGATTCCGTTGACCATCACAATCGCGATCGCGCTCTTCACGTCATTCCTTGTCTCTCGCACAGTGACACCGGCGCTGTGCTATAGATTCCTCAAACCTGAGCAAGACGCACAGCGCGCCATGCCGAGTTGGCTTGCGGTAGTGATGGAGTGGAGCCGTACCCGCTATGAATCGCTAGATCGAGGTTACGAAGACTCGCTGCAGTGGATCCTGGGACATCGCAAGACTCTGATCATCGCAGTCACGTTGATTTTCTTTGGATCGCTCACCTTAGTTCCTCTGATCGGAACCGAGTTCCTACCGGTTTCCGACGAGAGCCAGTTTCGGATTGTCTTAAGGGCACCGGTCGGCCAACGGGTTGAAAAGACTGAACAGCAAGTCTCAGAAGTTGAACGGGTCATCCGGGCAAATATTCCCGCGACTGAACTGCAGACCATCGTCTCCAGTACCGGTGTCCTGTCCCAAGGTCGTTCGTCTCTGTTCAACCCCAATACCGGCCCTCACACCTCTTCGATTCAAGTGTATCTCGTCGAACCGTCGAAGCGGACAAGAACTCAGGTTGAGATCATGAACGATGTGCGCCCTAAGATAGTGAAACTGTTTCCTGGTGTCTCGATGTATTTCGACCCTGGAGGTCTTGTCAAGCGTGTCACCAGCTTCGGCTCCCAAAAGGCCGTTGATGTGGAAATTTATGGACATGATTTTGGAACGGCGAGGGAGGTCATCGCACGCGTCAAAGAGATCATGGAGCAGACTCCCGGTCTCGCCGATGTGGAACCAAGTCGGGAGGAAAACTATCCGGAAGTCAACGTGACAGTGGATCGGGAAAAAGCCGCCTTGCTCGGGATCAGCGAAACCGATGTGGCCAATGCCGTCCTCTTTTCCTTGAATGGGAACGGTCCGACCGATCCGATCATTTACACCGATCCACAAAGCAGCAACGAGTACTTCATCAGCGCGTGGCTGGCGGAAGAACACCGAAAGAGTCTCACTGATTTGGAGAATATTCTTCTCACCACCAAAACCGGTGAGCCGGTCCTACTCAAAAACGTGGCTTCACTCAAGTTGAACGCGGGGCCGGTGAAAGTCGATCGGAAGCACTTTCAGCGCGTGATCCACATTACGGCGAATCCGACCACTCGAACGCTCGGCGAGATTGCCGAAGATCTCGAGTCGGCGTTCGCTAAACTCCAACTGCCTGCAGGTTTTAGCATCAAACTAGCCGGGCAGATTCAGCAGCAGAGGGAAACCTTCGAAGGATTGCAGTTTGCCATCATCCTGGCGCTCATGTTGGTCTACATGGTCATGGCCGCCCAGTTTAAGTCGCTCATCGATCCATTCATCATCATGTTTGCCGTGCCGATGGGCTTTCCCGGGGTCATTTTGATGCTGTTCTTGACAGAAACAACGCTTTCCACCTCCTCAATGATGGGCATCATCATGATGTTTGGGATTGTGGTCTCAAACGGAGTCTTGCTGGTTGACTACACCAATGTGCTCCGCCGAAGAGGACACGCACTTCACCAGGCCGTCGTCACCGGCGCACGAACGAGGCTGCGTCCGATTCTCATGACTTCCCTGGCCACGGTCTTCGGACTCCTCCCTATGGCGATCGGACTCGGAACCGGTGCTGAAACTAACGCGCCATTGGCACGCGCGGTGGTCGGCGGGTTGAGTGTTTCCACTCTGCTCACGCTGTTTCTGGTCCCGACGATGTATGTCATCCTGGAGGAGCGCTTCCCTAGAAAGTTTGAGAGAGAGCCGCACGATCAGAGGCCATCGTCAACTGACGCAGTTCCTGCTCCCGAGTAGCTCTCTCAATGCTCCACAATGTTGGGAAACAAGGATTTGAGCTGCATGGCCAACCCAATATCTCCCGTGATCTGCAATCGCCCGGACATGGCCATCGTCATACTGCTGAGCTGCCCATTGAGGATCCGAATGCAATCTTCTCCGGCCATCGACAGCGTCACATGCGGGTCGTCATGGATTCCATCCTTCACGACACAGCTTCCATTCTGAACCAATAATTGATATTGTCCGCCTTGGGCTCCTTGGAGATCGAACTGGTACACCGCATTAACATCTTCCGCGGCATCTTTGTCCAGTTTTGACGGAAGCGTGTCGAGCACCTCCCGTATCGTTTTCGCTTTCATAAATGGGCAAACTCCCCCAGCGTGATGAAAAACTACGGGGGCGGAATTGATCCGCCCCCGAGCAATTTCTCTATTGGCTGAAACCTTTTAGTACCGGAGAGTGGCTGTCGCGACACTATGCCGGGCGCCGAAGAATTCCTTCGAAAAAGATTCGACGACTGCCGGATCATAGCCTTTGCAACTGAAAATGTCGAGGTAGGCGTAATTGGTCTCGTTAGCAAAATGCCCACTGATCAGCGAGGTGGAGATCAGCTGCACCATGGAATAGCCGGCGACACGACCCTCGCCGAAATTTACGACCTGGCACTCGCCGAAGCGCTTCATCCCGATGAGCTCACATAGCTCAACAACGTAGCGCTTGATAGAGTCTGCATCACGGATCAGATCGGGATTGCAATCGTGGAGATCGACTGCGGTGCAAAGTCCCCATGCCTTACCGTTTCCCACCATGTCTTGAACAGGTCGGGTCGCAGCTGCAGGGGCGTTGGATGGTAAGATCGTGGAGTCAGAACTCGGCGAGGTGCTCATAGGAGGTCGCTACCTTTCTGTCAAAGAGTTGGGCACATGGACTATCCGTTGCGTGAACTATACCATGTTTTTCTTAATGCATACGTGCTGGTCAGAAATGTTTTGGCTCTGGGCAGGAAGTTATTTGCATTCGGTTGACAAGGTCGCGCCGCTCAGGAACAATACGTTCCCATGGGTCCTCTTTCAGACACACCTCGGATTGAATTACCCGATCGCCTCTGCACCTGGTGCAAAGTACTCATGACGAAGCGACTGGTTGGGGGAAAACAGTTCATCCATTACACCTGCCCAAAGTGCATTTTTCAGCACACGACGAGACTGGAATCGAAGCCTCAGAACGCGGCTTCATGATGAGTGTCCTAAACTCTCCGGTTTAGTAATACTTCTCCCGGTAAATAGGACACAGTCCCTTCCCCTGAATGAACGACGTCACGTCCTTGATCATGCTTCCATTGCCGCATAAATAGACGGCCAAATCCCGGACCGACGTCACTCGTTCTTGAACGAGATGAGATACTCGTCCTCTCGCTCCGGTCCATTCGGGTCCTGCCTGTGAGAGGGTCGTCACAAACAGAAAATGCGGATATTGGTCGGCCAGATCTTGGAACTCATCCTGGAAATACAAATCCCGCTCGCTTCTCACTCCCCAGAATAGCGTCAGGGACTGGGAACTATTCCGCTCAAGCTGCGAGAGGATCATGGATCGAAAGGGTGCAATTCCGGTCCCAGTCGCCACAAACAGGATCCGTTTAGTCGCATCCTCTCGCAGAGTGAAGGACCCGGCCGGACCCTTGAAGCTCACCGGGTCTCCTTCCCGAAGACCGAAAAGATAGGTCGACCCAGGGCCTCCTTGAACCAAATTGAAGAGCAAGAGCACCCGATCGGAGGTTGAGGGAGGCGACGCAATGGAATAGGGACGCGTGACCGGATAGGGATAACCTTCCTTTGGCACATCGAATGAGATGAATTGGCCAGCTTTAAAGCTGATGTCTTTAGGTTTCCGGAGAATGAGCTCTAGTTCGCGGACGTCTTGGGTTAAATCTCTGATCCGACTGACGTTAGCCTGGATAGACTCCATCGACAGCTGATTACCTCTATGGGACTGTTGAATAATTGGCAAAATGGCGGTCTTTTGAAATCCGCACCGTTTTAAGAACAATAGGTTACGATTTCAGTTTCCACAAAAAATCCAATTCTTCAACAGTCCCTCTATGTTGAGAACCCAATACGCGTTACCGTAACATATGATCTCCGACCGGTGGTACCTAACCAAGTACCTCCAAGCCAGCACCATACTTCAGTGGGATGCCCTGGAAAATTTTGCAGCCTACCACTCACCTGGACTAATGCCCTGGCCTATCTCTCCAACTTCAATTTCTCAGGAAAGGAAATGCGGACGTCGGTGGTCTAGTATGCGCCGGCGCGCCTAGCGGTGGGAAAAACTGTTTTGGACATGGTCGTCAAGGATATGCGCCAGTCGCTCTCGATCTTCAGCGCTGATCGCCATGATTCGTGCTCCTACTTTAGGGGCGCGCACATAGACGACTTCCAATTCACAGGTTAAGGTTTTCCCCCGATCAAGCTCGATTAGGAGTTGTAACACATCGCACTTTTTGACGAACAGACGGCTCTCGATCCGGACACCGGACTCGCTCACATCGAGAACCTTGCAGGGGGCCGAAAGCGCTCCACGCTGTAATCGACCGACACGGCCCACATCGACGCGCGAGTGTTTACGTTTAAACCCCATGATCAAGCCTCCCGTGGTGGAAATCATACCAGGAGGACGAACCGCGCCAAAGACATTTGGAGAAACCGCTATAGTTTCCTGCCTACGAGAGCCCGCACTTCTTCCATTCGTCGCCGATTGACGCCAAGGTCGCTGTACCCCGTGCGGGAAGCAGAGCGGAACTGGACGGTTTTGGTGTCGTCGTCGAAGAGAAATTCGACATCATCGATGAACCGAAGGAGCAGGGAGGTGAATTCATAATGCAAGTAGGACTCATCTTCTTCAATGAGTTTGGTGCGAGGCAACCTGGCAACGGCAGCCTTCAAGGCCTCCTTTGCCTCAGCGCGAGGCTTTTTGTACGGGAAGGGGTTGATGGCATGGCCTTCGTCTGTCGCCTGAGTCGATACGCAGTTGGGGCTGGAAGGACAGGGAGAAAGAGATCGCTCGCTCATGACGCCAGAACTGTACGCTCCTTAGGGAGCGTGCCGCAAGTGACGCCATTATCTACCGTTTAATGAGACACCGTCGCCAGCCTTGGTTGTTCTTCAGTTTGACTCAAGACCGTCACCGCAACCCGTCCGATAATACGCCCATCTTCGGCCTCGATGTCGACCCGCCAGTCGCCTGGATCGAGGCCCTGCTTGAAGCTATAGGCGCGATAGCCACCTTCCCGTTCTCCCGAGATCTTGATGGGAATTCTATCCGCATGCGCGAACGGCTTCGTGTCATTCGGACGGAAGTGCCAGTGGTGATAGATGGTTGTGTTGAGATCAATAGGAGCGAACACCGCCGTAAAACAATAGACCGGCTCGTCTACCGGGAACGTCGTGTCCGAGCGTTTCCAAAATTGATACCACTGCCTCTCAAATGATAGCTCAAACTGGTCACCCTCCCGCTTGATATCATGGTAGATGCCACCGTGCTTGAGCGACAGCGGCACCGGCGGAATCCAATTCAGAAAGTAAAATCCAATCAGCATTGCGATGAGCACCATGGCGGGAGCCATCACACCAAATGGTTGTCGTCCTGACTGCTCCGGCCTATTGCGATAGATCAGTTGAACCAAGTACAGCGTCACGCCTAGGCTCAAGAGAGCACCGAGCAAAAAGATCACCACATTCATCAAACCGATGATCACAGGCAGAAAGAAGGTGAAAAACGCGAAGCTGACCACTGTGTACAAACCCACCAAAATTTGAAGATTGGATAGTCGGTCGCGCAAGAATTCGTTGGTCACTAAGAGCACGATGAGCAGGGCAAAGAAGATGGCTGTACCGGTAAACGTGGCGCTTTGAGAATAGAAAATCGCATACGCACTAAAGAGGCCACCGAAAAGGAACTGGCTCGCCATAGGGTAATAGGGACGAGACTCCCATACCCACCGCGTAAATTGGGGACCTGAGAGGAGTTGTTCGCGTTCTGGTGGAGCTTCAAGACTCATTCGCCCCGTCAAGATGATCAGGGCACCCAGCAACACGAGGTAGAGCAACAGCACAAGGTTATCTAGAAGGCGATCGATTCGTGAAAGCGTCACAGTGTCATAGCTCACGCCGCAGAGAAAAAATACTGCCGGCATGAATGGTTTCGCGAGAACGGACCGGAGCTTCGCGAACGGACTCATCCTCCCACTGTGTGAAATCCCGTTCGATTGTTCAATGAAAACACCAAATTCTGCGGGAGCCTGCACCGCTTCAGAAACAGGATCCTGAGGCTGCTCAACTGGCATTCTTGTCAGACAAACGCCGGGAGCGGCGCATACACGACAGGATAGCCGATCACCCGTTCCAGCCATGGAGCCATAGCATCTTCCGGGAGCGGTGCGTGATTCAGGCGAGCTTCGATCTTGAACTGTCCGTTGATTCCGACAATCCCGATGATCGCCGAAGCATCATCACGTTCAGGTAGGAGGGTCTGGGTCTGAAATTCACAGAGCGTTGCATACAAAATGCCATCAGGCTGGATCGCAGTCAAAATCTCAGGTAGATCGTCCAACGGACAGTGGACCGAACAACGATAGGCGTACCGCCCACCTGGTTCAGTGGCTTGAAATTCTTCCAGAGCTTCCTCAGAAAATCCCGTGAGATAGGCCCGAACCCCAGCCGGCTCTGGGTTGAACGTTTCCGCCAACTTGCTGGCCGGCACGAGGAACTCAAACGCGTCCGGAGTGTTATATTCGAACTGGCAGGGGCCAAAAGCATCAGGCCACGAGCAGAAGAAGGGTACTGATGAATCGGAAGACCGCAAGACCACGGCCTGCTTCTCCACATGAGTTTCAATCGGCAAGTCCAAGAGGGTAATAGCTTCCAGAAATGCCGCGCGACGCTCATCCAACCAGCGCGCCCGTTCGGCATCGCCGCGCGCCTCCCCCGGCGTAATCACCGCCTGAGTCTGCAGCCGAATACGGATAAACGAGTGAGCATGCCGAAACCCGATCCAGAACATGCCGCGCTGATCGTGAAGCCGCAGCACCTCTCGAATTCGCCAGGGATGGCTGATGGAGCAGTAGGTCCCGACATCTTGGTGACGTTGATAGACCGTATGGTAAGCGCCGGAGAGGAGAAAGAAATCGCCACGCCATCGTTCCCGGATATGGATGAGGGTGACATCTTCCGTCGCCCATGGATCAAGCTGATCAAGCTCGTCTGGAGACCCGACCGTCCATTCCTCGACGTAGCAAATCACGTCCTGGGCCGGGGTAGCTGGCTTTAACCCGAGCATCGCGAGACGAGTGCCGACCGCAAGAGCCTGACCAAAGGTCAGTGGCGTCGTTGTTTCCCATCGCCGCTCTCGCACGGATGAGTTCCTTTTCGAGGGTCATTAGCTGGAGACGAGAGCTCAGCAGGCTGTCGCCTCCTACCCGACGGACTAGGGTTCACCGGCGACTCCACCAGTTCATTGCTCCCGAACTGACCGCAGCGCCTTATCCTCAATCGTCGTATCACTGATCAGCCGCTCAATCCCATCTTTGAGCGTAACGGACAACTGTTCTTGAATGTCATCCTCGCTAAACCAGAACACCGTCCGACTGCGGCCTCCTTCAATGTTACGAATCGTAGTACTCTGGTCGGCCTGGTTCTTAGCCACCACCTTGAATCGACTCTTTGTGTCGATCACGGTGGAGCCGACACGGCTCTTCGCGCTCGCGGAAAAATCCAGCACCTGTCCGGTGATGACGATGTCGGCGTCCGGTCCAGATCCCGAGGGAACCATGCGCACATCCCACACTCGATCTCCCCATCCACGCGTTCGTAGCCGATCGGCGAGTCGCTGGGTGATCACACTGGCCAGCCGTTCACCGGGGACATTGAAATATGTGGTTCCTCCCCAGAGGTGAGTGCGAAGACCCACACGGCTTTTGTCCGGCCGTCGATCGTCAAACTGTTCAATGGCGATCTTAATCGGCTCGATGTCGGTCACCTGCACCATCGGTGGCCTCTCATGCAACTCGAGAGCTCGCACCGTTCCCGTTCCCCGACAGCCAGCCAGCATGGTCATCACCACGATGGCACAGCCTAAAACTCGCAAAGGTGTTTGCTTCACAGGCCCCTCCCGGTCAAAGGTCAAAGATCAAAGATAATGGGTGCACAGTCTACCCAAGTTAGGGGACGGAGACAATCGTCATAGAAAGACTATGAGGTGACGATGGGGAGCATCGATCGAAAGGTACCACACGCCACCTGAGCCAACTGCCCGGCCTGGATTTTCGAGTCGCTAAATGGCACACACCGCACAACCTTCATAAATGATCGTTCCGCCAGCACGGCCGCGACCTGGGCCTTGCGGGTATGGGTAATCGGCAGCGTATAGCCTTCGCCCCTCTTCCACTCCCACAACGACGGAGCCAGCGAAAGCTCCAACTCATGTCCCGCGAGCTGGTGAAAATGGCCAAGGAACTGTCGTTTGTACTGTGGAATTCCTGCTCCCTCGAGCAACAACGCGCAGGTGATGTGGTGTCCCCACCATACGAGCGTGCGGAACGTGAACGTGTTCGAGTCGGCAAAGTGTTTGGGACAATCCAGGTACTGATACGGAAAATCCTCAAGATGCTCGCCCTTCACCAGTTGGTAACGCTTTGCATCGAACCCTGGAGGAGTGACAAACGACAGACTGGGGAGTTCCTGCGCTAAGGCCGTGTGCGTCGCTTCCAGCTGAGCTCGTATTTTTTCCGTAATCACGGCCTTTTTGCGAAACAACTGCGCATCGGCCAACAGCGCGGTCTCTTCATCGGTGAGCAGCGTAGAATGAGACATCATGATAGGAACATGACAAGCTCGTGCTTCCCTGTTTTCAGATCGCTATGATTTCTGGCGTGTTTCAAATGTCGCGACTGACACTTCGTACAGCCGTCGGCAGTCGGCGCAGCGCAACCGCACAAGATCCTGGAAGACATCCATCTCACGAAGTGAAAGCGATGCCGGATGCGTCGCGACACAGGCCTTGAGGAATTCTGTGCCACGCGGCTCGTCCCGAAGGATGTCTACTTCCGCCGTTCGTTGCGCCGAGGGCCCTTTCGAAACGACGATGGTGGTCGCGAGATGATGGATTGACTTGCATGCGCTGCAAGAGAGAATCACCCCGTTCTCATCTGTCATTCGCTTGACGGTCACACACAGCGGGTGAACCGCCCAACACTGTTGAAGAAAGGCCCCACTTCGAATGATCTGTGTCATGATCTGCTTTATGAACAGTCACGCGATTTAATCTGTCGTCATCAACGGTCTGCCGACTCATCGCGGGAATCACACACGAGAAGACCCCTACCGGCATGGCCCGTTGCCGCTCAATCAGAACAACGGGGCCTTCGCGCACTGAATCGTTCCGGAGAAGAGACGAGACCATTCCACGCGCATGCGCCCAAGATGGTGCGTTGAACCACGTTTCATGACACGGCGGCCACAGGAGGCTCGTCTTTTTTCGGGGGAGACAACACGATCCCCTCCTGCACCAAACGACAAGGTTTACACACCCGTGGTCGGGCCTTCAGAAAGGAGACCTTTCCGCTGGCAAGGCAACTATAGTGGACAAACTCGTCACAGATCGTACAACGGGACCAGCCTCCACGCAACATGGTCTTGTCCCGGTAGAGATCGTCTTTGCAGACTCTACAATACCGAGGCGTAGCTGCAAGCAGCATCGGTTCCCATTCACCGCCGCCTTTTCGAATGCTCATAAGATCAGAAGTATAGCGGGGCGATCAGCGGAAATACAAGCAACGGTGAACTCCTACTTGGCCTTGCAGCTTGAAAACCCATAGTCCGGTTTTCGCTTCAGATGCATCACAGCAGCCAGGTACGAAGATCGGAGATACCCAGATCGATGTGCTCCGAAAAGCTGGTCGTTAGGGTCGGGCCATGACACATGCCCGCTTTTGGCGTCTTCCCTCCCATCAACTCCCCTTACCCTGTCCCTTAGCTCCAAGTCGCTCGGTCTGTTTCTCATACACATACCGAATACACATACCGACGGGGTCCAACGGGCATCAGGCGAATGACTCGGATTTTCTAATCGACGGCATAGACGATGCAAAAGCGGCGTACCTGGTCATGAGTACACAGCTACAGGAGGGGTACGGTCAAAGCTAATGGAAGTGGTTGCCGACCGGGGCGAGGTAGGGAAGGCATGAAATCCTCTCTTTTGAACTGTGTCGCACAGCGGCAAGGGGGCTCAAAGTCTATGCCGGATTGCGAGACACGGCACTGATTCCACACTCCTTTCTTCAGTCTATTCTTGGCATCATCATCTCGGTACTATGGACCACCCATTCATTCCGACTTCTCGTTTCACAACTTCCCGTACTGACGACAAGTAAGATTCAGATTCGCTGAGGTCGACAATGAATCGAACGCACGCCAGCCTGAACTCAAACGCGTGGTCCCCAGTCGGGCTCATGAATGGGGGTTCGAACTTATGAAAGTAGTTGCCTGGATCGGCATCCCCGAGCACCATGAAATGGCGCGTGCCGCTTCCCCTGCAGACATACTGCCGTAGTCGATCGTACTTCGGCTTGTATAGCTCATGTACTCCGATGAAATAGGCTAAAGCAGAAAGCGCAATCTTGTATATTCCACGCTGGAATTTTTTGGCTTGGCCAAATGTGACCTGAAAGGAAATTCGAGCGTACAGCCCTTCCTCTTCGAATCGTGCCTTAATGTCGCGCTCAGAGCCACGATAAGCGGCAACACGTGACCCGTTGGTCGCGACTGTAGATATTGGGTCCATATTAAAGAAGATTTCTTGACCGTTCACTCCTTTGAATGCGTAAACATTACCTCGATTGGTAATTCCTGGGAGTCTTCCTTTTTTGCGAGGGATATCAGCTAGAAAGGACACAAAGTCGAAATCGTCAGCCACGGCCTGATCTAGATGCCCCAGGCCGTTGTTGCAGGATCTACAAATTACTTCCGCGGGGAGGACGAAACCTGGCGGACACCCAAGGACCTCGGGAACAATATGCTCAACATGCCTTCCTCCAGCTCCACCCTGACACCAAATGCACTTTGTGTTTTTCACTACATTCAGCCTTTGAGCTTTCTGACCAGCACAGTATCCGGATAGAGCAAACTAACTTTCTGATATTTTCGTCTGATTCGACGGTTTCATCAAGACTTACCACAGACAAATATCTTCCACCCCGTTTGACTCATCTTTAATCGTTTGTTACTCTCCGCGCGAGTGAAGGCAGCTTCGCAACAAGAGTGCAAGTTCATGAACATTGCAGACTATCTGGAACGCAAACGCATCGAGGTCGATCGTTTTCTCGACTTCATAGCTCCACCGACCGCCATCCCGCCGACCACGCTGCATGAGAGTCTGCGCTATAGCCTGATGGCGGGTGGAAAGCGTGTTCGCCCGATTCTGACGATCGCGGCGGCGGACGCCTTGGGACAGACACCACCCGGCCTCATGGCAGTCGCCTGTTCGCTGGAGCTCATTCATACCTATTCCCTGATTCACGACGATCTGCCCTCAATGGACAACGACGACTTTCGCCGTGGGAAGCCGACGAATCATAAAGTCTATGGCGAAGCGATGGCCATTCTTGCCGGGGACGCGTTACTCACAATGGCGTTCGACCTGGTCAGCAGGCCGGACCTCATGAAGGGCTGCGATCCGGTGCGGCAAGTGCGCATCATTCAAGAGTTGGCTTTTGGGTCCGGCAACATGGGCATGGTGGGAGGTCAGGTCTTCGACATCCAAGCCGAAAACAGGGATATCGATCTCCCGACCCTGCAGAATATTCACAAGCACAAAACCGGCATGCTCATTCGTGCCGCTGTACGAATGGGCGCCATCGCCGCCGGAGCGAGCGACCGGCAACTCGACGACATGACGGCTTATGCCGAGGACATCGGGCTGGCGTTTCAAATCGCCGACGACGTGCTGAATGTGACTGGTACGCGCGAAGAGCTTGGAAAGAATCCCAACACCGACGCCGAGCGTGGGAAGAAAACCTATCCCACGTTTTATGGCGTGGACGGAGCGAAGAAACTGGCCGATGAGTGTGTCACTCGTGCCATCAGCCGTCTCTCCTCCTTTGGCCCCTCGGCCGATCCTTTGCGCGAGATCGCGCGATATATCACAAGTCGTAAGAACTGACGTCGCTCGTGAAGCGTATCTCGTGACACGCAAACCCATACAATCGAGCGGCCATTATCATTTCACGCGCTTCACGCTTCACGTTTCACGTTTCACGTTTTCGTCATGAAAGCTCTCGTGACTGGAGCAACTGGGTTTGTCGGAGCCGCGGTGGTTCGCGCCCTACTTCGGACCGGTGTGGAAGTCCGTGTGATTGCCCGCCCCGGAAGTGATCCAACCAATCTCCAGTCATTGAACATCGACACTGTCCCCGGCGATCTCCGCGATAAAGAATCACTCCGCCGGGCCCTTACCGGTTGCCGCCACCTCTACCATGTCGCCGCACACTACGCGCTGTGGGCCAAAGATCCGTCGATCTTCTATGACATTAACGTGGTCGGCACCAGAAATCTGTTGGAAGTCGCGCGCGAAGTGGGAGTCGAGCGTACGGTCTATTGCAGCACCATTGGCGCGATCGGCTTACCGCCTGGTGGAGGACTCGGAATGGAAGAGACGCCGGTATCACTCGAACAAATGGCCGGCCACTATAAACGCTCGAAGTACCTGGCTGAGCAGGAGGTGCACAAGCTGGCGAAGAAGGGATTGCCCGTCGTCATTGTCAACCCCAGTGCCCCGGTCGGCGAGCGCGACGTGAAGCCGACCCCGACCGGCCAGATCATCGTGGACTTCATGAAAGGTCGGATGCCGGCCTACATTGAAACCGGCATGAATATTATCGATGTGGATGACGTGGCCACCGGCCATCTACTCGCAATGGAGAAAGGCCGCCAGGGTGAACGATATATCCTTGGCGCTCAGAACCTGTTGCTTCGTGAAGTGTTTGAGATTCTCAGCACATTAACCGGCGTCAAAGCCCCGGCTCTAAAATTACCGAGAGGCGCGGTGCTCCCGCTCGCCTATCTCAATCACTGGCTTGCCAACCTGACCGGCCTACCGCCGCGCATTCCGCTGGAAGGGGTGAAGATGGCCAAGTATAAGATGCACTATGATTGCAGCAAGGCGATCCGAGAACTCGGCCTGCCACAACAACCTCCCGAAGTGGCACTGGAGAAGGCGGTGCGATGGTTCAAGACTCACGGGTACGCGTAATAGTCACTGCGTAAATCCTGTTCATGGAAGCTGTCACCCTATTTGTCAAAACGATTCTCCTCCGGCCCTACGTTTTTATTTTCTTTGCCGCGTTCCTCTTCTCTGCCATCAAACTGATCGGCTGGCCTCGTACATGGCGCTTCTGGCTCATCAGCTGGATCACGGCATTCATTTGCGAGTTCTCGTCCACGAGGACCGGCATCCCCTTCGGCTGGTACTTTTACAACGGTTCGACGGTTGGCCAAGAACTCTACTTTTTCGACGTGCCGTTCATGGATTCCATCTCGTTTAGTTTCCTTCTCTTTGCCTCCTACTGTGTGGCTCTCGGCCTCTTACTCCCGCTCGATTCCTCTTCCCTGGCCTGGCATCTCCCTGTCAAGCCCTTAGGCTTCGAGGTGGAGGCCCGCACGAGCTGGTCCGTCTACGCGCTGACCGCTTTTCTGTTCGCCTTTATCGATATGGTCATCGATCCAGTAGCCCTGCGAGGCGACCATTGGTTTTTGGGCAAGATTTACTACTATCCCGACCCGGGCTGGCACTTCGGTGTTCCGATGGCCAACTATGTCGGTTGGGCAGTAGTGGGGCTGATTTCGCTCGCCATCTATTTTTCGCTGGACCGCAGCCTCGCTCCCCTCTCGCCACCACGCCCGATCACGCAGCGGCTCTTGCTCGGTATCGGGCTGTACTACGGAGTTTTGGCCTTCAACCTCGGTATGACGTTTTGGATCGGAGAATCGTTCATGGGCATGAGCGGCCTGTTGATGCACTTGCCTTTCTTAGTCTTTGTGATCGTTCGCCTCTCCGATTGTCGACGATTTCAGCCCTCCGCATGATGGAGTGGTATTCGCCCGGAAGAATTTGTATAGTGGGGTGAGATGATGCTCGGGTCTCGAGCTTAGGAGCGATTCCGCTCCGATTCGCTGTCACGATGAGGGCCATCATCTTTACCGGACTAAGATATGTTTTTGAGCGCCGTTCGGTTGACCAGAGCCTGCGTAGTACTGCTCATCACACTTGGAGCACTCACCGCAGGCTGGGCCCAGGCAGCGGATCTGTTGCACGTGCTCGGCATCGTGACAGCCATCGATGTCAAACATATTGAAGTCAAGACAGCCAAAGGACCGGTCGTCTCCGTGCTGCTCGACAAGCAGGTGAAATTTAAGAATAAAATCAACTCCAAATCGGTCGACCCGCCCGAAGTAGGTGACCGTGTCATCATTGAGGCGACAAAAGACAAGCAGAAGGTGACTGCAACCATCGTTCATTATTCACCGATGAGAAACCCTTCAATCACTCGGTAGCCGATGCCTGGTATTCGTTTTTCTCGCGCAGTCCACGAATCACCATTCCACGGTGGTATACGCCACGCCATCATGCGCGTGCTCATCACCGGTATTGCGGTGTTCCTGGCGATCTCCATGGTCCCCGGGCTCGAGTCGGACGGGTTCACGTCCGGTATTGCAGCCGTCCTGGTCCTGACGTTCTTGAATGTGATCCTTCGCCCCGTTCTCTTCCTGCTGACCTTACCGTTGATTGTTTTTACCCTCGGACTGTTTCTGGTGGTCTTGAACGCGCTGTTGTTGGAATTCACGGCGTTTCTGGTAAAGGGATTCACGGTCTCCGGATTCTGGCCGGCTGTCGGTGGCGCACTAGTGATCAGCCTGGTGACGACCGTCCTGAACAGCTGGACTGTCGACCGTCGCCCGCTCCCAGACTTCCCGGACGAGCCACGTCGACCTCCCAAAATCATCAATCCGGATTGAGTCATCCGATCATTCAACTGGAACAAGCGATTGATATGGGTGAGGTTTCTCTTCCACCACCCCTATGAAACAGAATGCTCTGCAGAAAACGGAGGGACTACACAATCCGCCGTCGCTCTCTCGATCATCTCTTCACTCGGAGAGCTCAGCGCTGCGCAACGGTGCAGAACCTGTTTCATCATTGTACAGTCCGTGAATGATGATGAGGTTTTCTGCGTAGGTCACGCCCTTCACCTTTACACTCTATAGTAAAGTTTTCCTTCCTATTCATTTTTGAATTCTGCCTGTCTGCATCGCAAAACATTTGATAGCGCGAGCAAACCCGCCTTCTTCATCCTGAGAAAGTAGTGGCTCATGGTGGAGGTATGGCCCTTGCTGAGACGACCCTTCATAGGTTTAAACAGAAGGAGGGTTACATGGAGCCGATCTTGTCAATCCGACAGTCACCGAGAGGTCGCGGGATACAGCGCTTCTCGTTCTTTCGCTCGCGCGCGATAGGTTTCTACCTGTGCGCGGCAGCGCTGAGCGTGCCGTCCGTCGGAATCTGCGCCTCGACGCCATCTCAGCCCCCACTCTTCGTTGAAACCCCAGGCGACATTCCCCCAGCAATCGCCCAAGCCTTTCCGTCACCTCAGATGGCCAAGCGATGGGTACGGCGTCATCGAACCATGGCACTCAATCCGACTGCGTTGGAGGCGATGCGCCACGCGCGCAAAGAAAAGAAAGCCGTGGTAACACTGGACCTCTTCGAGGCCGGAACTTGCACGCTGGAGTTCGACGAGCCGCAAACCCACCGCAACAAGACCAAGGTCTGGCATGGACGTTTGCAGGAAGACTCGGAGAGCGATGTCACAGTGGCGATGCGCGGCAGAAAAAAGATGGTGGGGACGATCTACTCGAACCAGCGTCTCTATAAAATTGAGCCGACCGAGGACAACCGCCACCGTCTCGTCGAAATAGACGAAGAGGCCCTGCCGCTAGATCACCATCCACTCCTGGTGCCTGATGACGGCACGCCTGCAGAGCCTCCCGCGCATGAGCCCAACCTGGAACAGCTCGATACCGCTACGGCCGCGACGACTGGCGCCGTGACTACCACTGCCGCAACGACACCGAACACGATCGTCGACTTGCTCGTCGTCTACACCCCTACCGCACGTGCGAGGCAGGGTGGCCAGGCCGCCATGATTGCATTGGTTGCGCTGGGCGTCGATCTGGCCAATCAAGCCTACAGTAACAGCAGGATCGCCATGCGACTCCGGCTAGCCCGCTCCGCCGAGGTCGCCTATACGGAATCAGGCAACATCAGCACCGATCTCACGCGCTTACGGAGCACGACCGATGGTTTCATGGACCAGGTTCATCAATTGCGCAATCAATACAAGGCCGATCTGGTCGCCTTGATCGTGGACAACGGCGGAGGCTATTGCGGCATCGCCTATGTCATGGCGAACGGCCCACGTGCCAGCTTCGCGAATTATGCCTTCAGCGTAACGGATCGGGAGTGCGTGGCGAACAACACGCTCACTCACGAATTGGGTCACAACATGGGGAATGCCCACGACCGCGCGAGCGGCGGAACCGGGGTCTTCGCCTACTCCTATGGATATCGGGATACCGTCGGAAAATTTCGGACGATCATGGCGTACCCCTGCCCCACTGTCTCCTGTCCACGCGTGAAGTATTTCTCAAACCCGAAGATCACGATCAACGGCCGGCCGGCCGGGATCGATCACAGGGTCAACCCTACGAACTCCGCGGACAATGCACGTTCCATGAACGAGGTCCGTAATATTGTTGCCGCATGGCGTACGGGAACCTCCACCTCAGCCGCTACGTCTCCCAATACCTTGAGGAATTTTCGTGCCAACTCATCCGCAGATTCTCCCAACGATGTGGGCGAAGAATCGGATGACGAGTTCGACGATGAGTCCGACGACGATTCACTTGATGAGCCTCGCACAGATTCTCGCAAGAAATCGCGTGGAACGTCTCGCGTGCCAGTCCCATGAGCGATCGCAGACCGGAAGGACCGAAACTCGGTCCTTCCGGTCATCATCGCGTTCAGATGTCGTCTTCTATGTGTTAGAGTGACCGAATAAGACAGCTGGTTCCAGGAGATGATCGGTGCTCCACTTCTTTCGATATCTTCTTTTCGTTGGGGCAGTTGGTGGCGTTATGAGCCAGATTGCATGGGCCGACGAACCGCCGGCGCCAAGGAGCTTGTGGCAGACCGTTCTGACTCCTCCCCCCGCCAATCAAACGCCGCTGCTGAAGAAGCCGTGGATGCTCCGCGATCGAGAGATCGCGCTTGACGTTCCACTCCTTCACATGCTCAAAAATGCAGGAGCCCGACCTCTGCCTAAGATCACCGTAGAACTCTTCGACAACGCCAACCCTGAACTGGACGTTTCCTCCACGGTCTCCCGTATTAACGACACGAGTGTCGTCCGTGGGACCTTCAAGCCTCCCGTACAAGGCGACTTCACGTTTGTCATCACCGGCAATCTCCTAATCGGAACCATCCAGATCGGCGACCAACTTTATAAAACCGACCATATCGGCAACGGTCGAATCCGGCTGGTTGAGCTTGATCCTGACAAAATGCCGCGTGACTGATATTCGTCGTCCGCCTCAGATCATCGATCCAAACTGAGATCCCCACGAAACCTGCGATTGTGTTTCTGTGAGCAATTGCGCCACGTATAGATAGCCGCAATCTATGATGCCCTTTTTCCCGTTAGGACCTTCGATCAGGTCGTTTCTCAGAAACCATACTTTCCTGGCGACTCATCTCGCTGCTCAACCTGGATATGTACCAGAGGAACATCATCACCATCATGATCGCCATATTTAACAAGCACCAAATTATTAAGATAGTCGTATCACTAAACATAATATTCCTCCCTCTTACTTCGTATGGTCGTAAATGGTTGTGTACGTCTAGAATCGGTGGCGCCTCCGATCCTATTCCTGCCACTTCTGGCTAACGAGCAACTCGCGTGCCAGTTCGAGATTGCTCTGTACTTACTCTGGATCTTTGGTTATAAGTCACGGGAAAAGTGGCGAATACCGTCAATCATGTGATTGGTCTAACGCTTATCTGAAGTATGACGAGCAGGGAGAGTGGATGCGATTGATCCACCCCGTATCAGTTTCGATACGCGTGAGTGGAGAGATAGCTGCCGTTTCTCTCGTTATGGGCTGCCTATCGGGAGCAGAGCAGTCACCCCCTGAGACAGAAACAGAAGTCTGAACTAGCTAGAAAACTTCGCGATGACACTACACTACTGGGGTCGGGCTACCCATCGACGCCTCATCGCGCCGCCGATTAGCAAGAGCAGGCCCATTCCGGTCAGCTCCAGTGCGTTCGGCTCCGGCCCGGCCGTCAGGGACGTGATGACTCCGCTACGAGTATCCGCAACTCCACCACCGGGGGAAAAATATTAAACCCTCGTATGCTGCTTGATAAGGTATTTCAAGGCCGCTGAACGTGCGCCTCGTCTTCGACACCAACATCTACATCTCCGCTCTTGTCTTTCCTGCCGGCAATGCTGAAGCCGCCTACCTCTAAGCGATCAGAGGCAGGTTCGAGCTCTATACCTCAGTGGCTATTCTGACAGAAACTTCCAGAGTGCTTCAGACGAAATTCGAGTGGGAAGAAGAGAGGATTCGGCAGGCCATTCAAGCAATCAGTCAGGTCGCAATCGTACTCCCTCTACGCCCAACGCTGCACATTCTCAAGGACGAGCCGGATAATCGCATCCTCGAATGCGCTGTCGCTGGGCAGGCGCAGCGGATTGTTTCAGGGGATCGACATCTTCTATGACTGAGACGTCACGCGGATTATGCGATCATCTCATTGGCAGACTTCCTCGCCGAACTGGATGCATAATCCGTTACCCACCGAGGAGATGATCTGCGCGCACATGTAGTGAGCAAGCAGTCATCTTCCTTCTGCGTCTAGGACGCCGTCAGGTGGTACGAGAGGAAGGGAATCATTATTGAACAGGCCATTTTCGGCGATCGAAAGACTAAAGGCCCTTGGGGCCCAACCGTTTATTGAAGGGCGCCAACAATAGCTTGGGGTTGATCGAGCCCAACCCGATTCCCTGAAAGTTAATAGTCACCTGTGGCAAGGTGGCGTAAAAGTTCGCCGCCATCGAGCCCGTCATCATCTACTGCGGGCCGGACGCCTCCAACCGTGCCGCAACCGATTTTAGCACGTCGAGTTCATCGCTCACGACGGTAGCTCAGCTTATGCCCTTCAGACGAAGAAATCATCTCGTCGCACACGAGAGTGAATGAAGAAAACAAACTCTTGCAGCGACTTCTGAGAGAGTAGCTATTCGCGAACGTTCCGGCTACAATGCGCGCGCCTGTACTGAAACGTATGACGACGTCGACTCCTCAAGCCAAACCGGCACCGGAAACGCACCTGCAACGGACGCTGAATGCCGCGCTCAACGACCTCGGCACGGATTCAGTCCTGGCGGCGATCTTCCATCAAGAGAATGGGCCGCTAATCGAACATGCCTCGCGCGGATTCACCAACAGGGATGTTCAAGCTATTCTCCGCACCCTGTCGAATCATCGGACCTCTGTCCTGTCGACGACCGTGCAAGACCAAGAAGGCAGCCGCACGATTCGCCTGCGGTTGATTACCCCCGGAGCCAAGTCCCTGCTCGCCGTCCCACTTCGTCATCTCAACCGCGTCTACGGCTGCCTAATCATCGGACGAAAAGAAGGCGCGGCGTTCTCCAAAAAGGAGAAGTCGCAGCTTGAACAAATGTGCGACGGCATGACCAAAGCGTTGGACCGTGAAGGGCTCTTCAATACGAACGTGGTCATGAGCCGGCCCTATGTCGCTCAGGAACCCTGCCCCCCACAGCCAACCGGAGCGGACCTCTATCCACCGGTCACCAAACACTCCTCGCCCGAACTCCAAGGGAAGATCGAAGCGGCCTTAGCCGATGCTCATCAATATGTCGCCTATGATCGAGCCTGGGCCTGCTTCTACGATCCCCTGGCGGGAAACGTCGAGGTCTTGGGTCTTGTCGGCGATCTGAAGGGTGAACAGAAAGACGCAAAGAAGGAGTTGAAGCCCGGTCAGCGCCTCACCCTGGATAGTTCGGCTGCGGGATGGGCGGTGCGCCATCGAAAGCCGCGTGTAGATCACGATCTGGCCTCCACGCAAGGCCGCTTTCTCGATCACAAGCATCTCTTCAGAGACCGGTTTCAGTCTTCACTGGTGATTCCATTTTTCGTCAAGGGTCAGGTCGGTGGAACCATTACACTGGGAGCCAAGGACTCAGACCGGTACCAAACCACCGACGCCCGCACACTGGAACCCATCATTCTAAAACTCGCGGAACTGTTGCAAGCACCTGCACCACAGGCTTCCATCCCTCCGATGACGACCAATCCGGGAACGACAGACCTCCAACCCATCTCGAATGGTCCCTCGGAACCCATCATTCGAAAGCAGGAACGCCAGGCCGCTATCGGCGAGTTCAGCGCCTTTTTAGCGACAGATATCCGTGAGCCGCTGGCCTCTATTCGATCTCAACTAGAAGAAGTGACCGGCGAAGGGATTCTCGACTTCGATCCACAGACGCGAGTCGAAAATGCCATGCGTGATTTGATCCGGATCGAAGCCATTCTCAATGAAATCCTTGACTTCGCCAAGCCACTCGAACTCAATCGCCATCTCTGCCGGATTCCGGAGGTACTCGAGAGCGCGCTGGTGGTGGTCGGCACTGATCTTGAGGCGACCCGCATTCAAGTCACCAAGGACTACGCCAATGTCATCGCTCCGGTGCGTGGCGATGAGGCCAAGCTCCAGCAGACATTCCTGAGCATCTTCCGGAACGCATCTGAAGCGATGTCTCCCGGCGGCCATCTTCATATCCAGGTCTCGCAGCATCGTGCCGGTCGCGGGCTGGAAGTTCAAATTCTTATTAAGAACGACGGCGTTCCTATCCCCGATGAACTTGTCGACAAAGTCTTTGAGCCCTTCTTCACCACGAAGCGCTCAGGTATCGGGCTGGGTCTCCCCAGCGTCAAAAAAATCGTCGAAGAACACGGCGGAACGATCGCCATCAGCAGTGCCGTCGGTGAAGGGACCACCGTCACTATTCGTCTTCCTGGGGTCAGCCGTGGACCGGCATTTCGACATCGTGGACATGGCCGGCGTCCCCCTCGCCGACCGACCTGACGAGGCTCGCTTCATCGTGCATGATCCACTTTTTGCCGGTTCGTTCACGACGCCTTGACCGTATCCGAGCCGGAAATTCCGTCACACCTTGGTCTGTTTGACAGGACGACCCTCGATCGCTATGATTCTGCCCGCGTGGGCCCACACTCGACAACTCGGAACGCATGATGATCATTCGTCCTTCTTTTTCAAAGGGAGAGCAGGTATGAAAATTTTTACCGGTGTGCTTGCGACAGCTTCATCAATCCTGCTGGCGTGCTCCGTCGCGTCGGCAAACCCAGCGTTGCTCCCCAAACATGAGGGTTACCCGATGCAAAACTCAGGCAGTCCGGTAACCGGCCAGCCGACCGCGAACGATCCCGGCCAGGCAAACGCGGGTGGGGAATCCTCTCTGCTGAAGGCAGCGGGATTTGACGATCACCACAGCAAGCAAGAGCTTGTGAAGACGGACAATGCGCGGATCACTCAAACGCAGGGCGCCGGCAGGCTTCCAGACGTACAGGGACCGGACATCAAGATTGCTCCACCGGTGACCTCTGCAACCAAGATCACCGGCGATCGTAAGATCGACTGACTTCTCATCTATCCACAGGGGGAGGCTTGGGCTTCAAGCCTCCCCCTGTTTCACCCGTCCGGATTCTTTCCGTATCTGAAACAATTCATCTTCCTTAGTCAGTTTTGATCAACCGAAACCGCCAAGGTTCTTTTGCCCACGCACCTGCATAGTCTACGCCGATTCTGGGGAAGGTGCCGAGCTGCCTAGAGGCCACCCTTCCACCGCGATCCTCGAACCACAGCGCCTGTCCATTCGTCATATCGAGTCGATGCAATGATCGATCGATCTCCAGCTCACGGCACAGCTTCCCGGGACCATCAATCAACTCGCCATCGACTTCAATCGCTCGAATCAGCACGGCCGCGGGAAATTCCGGTCGCTCAGTCACCACATTCAACATGTAGTACATGCCATAGATCAGGTAAATATAGGAGATCCCTGGGGGACCGAACAAGATCTCAGTTCTCGCAGTTCTCCCCTTCGAGGCATGACAAGCTTTGTCCTCTACGCCGACGTACGCTTCCACTTCGATGATTTTTCCAAGAATCGTTCCCTTCCCGTTCTCACGCACCAAATACTTACCGACCAGGGAGCGAGCGACAACCAGTGTAGGACGACTGAAATAGGATTGGGGAAGGATCATTCGTTTTTACTTCTGCTTCAGCATTCCCACCGACTGGTGAAAACGATTCTCCAATAAAGGCGAAGGACGACGATGACGCGAGTCGTACTTTACCATGTACGTTGACGGCCTGCGTAACCGAGAACGCCCTTGGAAGCTGTGTTCAGCAGTCGATCAAAAATACCAGGCCAGTCCACCCATCACCGTCCGCGGATTGCCCGGTACAAAATGAATGTCGGTCACCCCCGTCGGCTCGTTCTGCAGACGCGAGTCGAACGCAAATATAGCCTGTTCCCACTTGGTGTTGAACAGGTTTTGCACGAAAAGAAAGGCCTCCAGCCGACCATGAGGCAATTTGACCGGCACACGATACCGCTCGGAAAGATCGAATGTGATCCACGAAGGAGACTTGATGCTCCGATCCTCGATGAGCGGCCGAACTCCGAGGTAAGTCGCCTGTATTTGAGACGTCAAGCCCTCCGGCCATTGTAAGATGGCCGCTCCATAGGCGGTATACTCCGGCGCCAGAGGGATAGCGTCTCCGTTTCGAAATTCTGCATGGGTCCAGGTAAAGCTGCCATTGACGTAGAGCGGGCCCCAGACTTGCCCCCGGGCGGCGACTTCTACCCCCTGACGCCTGGTGGCTCCGCGAATCTCAGTGGTCCCTTCGTCGCCGACCAACACGAGTTCTGACTTGAGATCCAATCGCCATGCTGTGGCAATCAACTCGAGGCCTTGCGGGCCCCACGGCCTGGAGCGGACCCCGACTTCATAGCTCCTCGCTCTCGCCAGTGGAGAGGCTCCGATTGCCACGGCTGATCGGGCATCATTGCTGTGAAATCCTTCACCGTAGTTCACGAAGAATTCCGTCTTTGCCCAGGGCCCGAGAATCATACTCATCTTCGGGAGAATAATGCCGGAACCCTTTCGACCGTCAGGCTGTTCGGCACAAGTGGCGCATCGGTTGCCTACGTCGAATGTGAAAAACTCTCCCCTGACACCTCCCGAAAACCGAACCCATGGCAGAGGCTGAACCTCTGCCTTGATGAAGGGCGAATAGGATACCGTGCGGGCATCGCTGTCGATGGTGGTGCCGGTCGGCGTCCGTAGGGTCTGCGTTCCCAATTTGGCATGAACATCGTCGACTCTCGTTTGAAATCCCACGGTCCCAATAGTCGGCATGCCCAGCAGTTCGATCCGTTGCTTGAAACCAAAATCGCCACCATAGATGGCCCGACGATCGAATTGTGCGAAGCCGTCGCCGTTCACGGGATCATTGAGGAAGAATGTAAAATCCGTGAACAGGTCCAGCCGATAATATTGGCCATAGGCATTCGCAAAAAACTGACCACCCGTGGTGGTGTCGTAGTGATAGTTCAAGTTCCCTGTCGTTCGGAGTGTGTTACCTCCTTCATACGGATTGATGGAACCGAACCGGTCCAGAAGACCCGTACTCACGGCACGGAAAGGAATCTCACCGGAACCATCCCATTTGGAATGAAGGAAGGTGGCCTTGAAGCTCAGCTCGTCTCTTCCGGTCAGATTCGTCGTGACCTTACCCAACAGATTGGTCCGATAATATTGATTGTCGTGGAGGTACGGACCGTTTGTGTAGAATCCTTCTGCGGCGAAGAGTGTGCGCACGCGGTCTTTGGTTGGAGAGAGCATCAGCAGGTACCGCTGCGTGCTAAATTCCCCACCCGCTCCCTGAATGACTCCTTCTTTGACCATGTCGCGCGTCCGAAAATTGACTGCTCCCGCCGTGGAAAAATCTCCATACTCCGGTAAGTACGAGCCCTTGTGAACATCGACTCCTTCGATCGTCTCCGGAATAATGAAGTTGAGATCCGTGTAGCCTTGTCCATGCGCATGGGTTCGCAGATTGATCGGCATCCCATCGAGAAAGAAGCCGACATCTGTCCCATGATCCGCGTCGAAGCCCCGAAGAAAGTACTGATCCGCCTTCCCTGCTCCGCCGGAATGCTCAACGGCCACAAAGCCTGGGATCAGCCGAAGAACCTGCGCAGGACGTCCTTGAGGTTGCAAGATAATCTCTTTGTCAGGGATGAACTGTTGAGAAGACGCCGCCACCGGTTTTTCACCAAGCACGGCCACTTCCGGCACTTCCAGCTCAGGCTCATCGGGATCATGCCCAGATGCACTGTCTCCCCAACAGAGGGCCGACACCAGGCACATAGGAAAAATCACGGACGACAATCGTTTGGGCAATAGAGGTTTCATCCGAAAACTGTTAGCGACGAGATTTTCCCGTTGTGGTCCTCGTCAACTTCCCATGCTTCACACCCTTGACCGATACCAGCGCATCCGCCACCTTCTTGATCTCCGTCCCCCTGCCTTTCACTACCAGCACTTCAAGGCAATGATTGTGATCGAGGTGCACATGCATCCCCGACAGAATCTGCCCATGATAGTCATGCTGAATATCGGTCAACTTGCTCGTCAGGTCTCTCACATGATGGTCGTACACAAACGTAATGGTGCCGACCGTCTCCTTATCGTCATTCCACTCATCTCCGACTAAATTGTCACGAATCAGATCGCGGAGTGCTTCTGAGCGATTCGTATAATGCCTTCGCCTGATATGACGGTCGAAATCCGCCAAGAGACGCTGATCCAACGACACGCCGAACCGAACCAGCTCGTCCATACCGCCTCCCTCTCGTTCGTAGCATGAAATATGTTTTCGTAGCACGATTAGGAAGAGATCGCAACCCAGACGGCTCTGTTCCTGTTTGCTCTACGACTCGACCGGCTTGTTTGGATGTATGGGCGAAAGGAAAACGGGGCCAGGCGAAGCGCTATTGCAACATCTCGTTCTGGGGAGAGGAAATCACGAGCAGCAGACATCCATCATCCGTCGACGTATCGTGGTGCACGGTCCCGGCTTCGGCACGGTGATAGTCACCGACCGTCATCTCATGACCGGCGATGCTGCACCCGCCTTCAAGCACCAAAAGCTCTTCCACTGCGGTGTGGCGATGAGGGGCATAGCTGGTGCCCGGGGCAAAACGAAGCAGCGTGGTGGTCCTTCGGGAGGTCCGATCGAAAGACAGCACTTTGGCCATCACGCCCGGAGCGATTCCGCGCCAGGTCCCCTCTGACGCTCCGATAAAAGTGAGTCCTTTAGTCGGCTGTTGAAATGCGATCTTAGCCTTCCAATACCTGACCCGCTCAGAGGTCATGGAACGAATCACAAGCATCCGCAGGAGGTTCGCAACAGCTGTCCGACAGGATCGCAGTAACCCGGCTAGAGAGATATCCTCTGGAAACACCGGACTTTGCCCTTCACCTACCAACCCATTGCCCTTCTGAGTAGATGTTTCGGCCGGGACCGGAGCCGGTTCCCTGAGATCCACCCGCACATCCGCATGCCTGTCAATTTGGGACAGGAGCCGCTCCCGCACAGAATCCCGTGGCTTTATAGGAACAGCCCCTAAGGCCAGTGTATTGGCGGCTAACTCGAACTGCTCGGTTTCGCGAGCAGCCTCCACGGCAACGCGATTGACAAGCCGTTCCCGAAGACTCGAGGGAGGCATGACCGGAGCCATCGCATAAGCCAATGCATCCGTGGTGGCCTGATAGGTCCTCGCCGCTTGACGCAGGAGATCCGATTCTCCTTGGAGTCTCGCCAGAAAGGCCTGACGATCTTCAGGATCCAACACCCCGAGGGCATGGAGCATGGCCTGTTCTTCTAATTCTTCCGGCAACTTCATTTCAGTCACGACACCAAACCAGATTCATACGGCGCGAGGGCTTCGCGCAATTTGATCATGCCCAATCGTATTCTTGTCTTCACGGTACCCAGGGGCAACTGCAGTTTTTCAGCTATCTCGCTCTGGCTCAACCCATAGAAATAGGCCAGCGCAATGGCTTGCCGCTGCTCCGCAGTCAGCACAGCCAAGGCCTGCTGTACGAACCTCCGCCGCTCTTGTCCTTCTACATCCTGTTCTGGCGTGTCTGATTCACTAGCAAACAACTGAGCGGCATCCAATGATTCGACCCGTCCATGCTCAGCTGCTCCAGCACGAAACCGATCGATCGCCCTGGTTCTCGCCAACATCATCAACCAGGCGCCAGGCGTCCCCCTGGTTCGGTCATAGGTATTGGCCTGACGCCACACCTGAGTATAGACGTCCAACGTGACTTCTTCGGCTGCTTCACGATTGTTGAGAATTTTGAGGATTAGCCCAAAGACCTGGGGGCTCGTGCGGTCGTACAACGTCGCGAGTGCGGCCTGATCGCCCTGGGCCGTTTGGGTAATCAGTTGGCCCCACTCCTGTTCCTGAATCAGCCTGCTCGTTTCTAGAGACATCCCCAACATAGAGTCTCCCCCAACTATCTCTACGAGAGGATGGAGGAGATTGGATTTACGATTTTGACACTTTTTTCGGTCCCTTTTGAAGACGTGACTATATCACCAGGCAAATCACGGCAACAAGAATTCACCTACGAAGAATAGATCCAAATGAACATCGGTCTCGTAATTGAGAACAGACCGCCGGCAGGTGCTGATGCCAAAGACAGATCGCCAACTATAACATTTCACCATGAGGAGGAGCACTGCACCATGAAATCATCCATCGTTTGGCCTCTGGGAGTCGTCTGCGCCGTCGGACTCATGTCCGGCTGTGGCGGAAGCGATAACGTGCCCATCATCACACCCCCTGGCACACCCGTCGCAACGGCGGACGATCAGCGCACGCTGGAGTCGGATGCGCTGACGTCGGAAGAAGCCACACTGGTGAGCCAGGCTGACTCGGAGCCCGATCCGGCTCCTAAGACGGATCTGTAAGGTAACCCACTCACAAAGCAGATTCATGCAGAAGGAGGAGACCATGTTCGCTCGAATTCGACCACTCATGTTGACGCTACTGGCGGTGCTCACAGCATCGCCGGTTTTGGCCGCCAGCCATCGCGAGGCTCCGTTGATCGCCAATGACCCAGCGGCCGATATCACCGACTTTTATTTTTTCCGTAGCTGGCAGGATCCCGACAAAGCGATTCTAATCATGAACGTGATTCCAAGTCAGGAGCCAGGATCCGGCCCCAACTACTTCAACTTTGCTGATGACGTGCTGTACGAAATTCATATCGATAACAATAAGAACAACGTCGCGGGAAACATCGTCTATCAGATCCGGTTCAAGACGGAGATCCGTCAGCCAGGCAATGTGTTTCCCTTAGCCTATGTCGCATTGCCGCCCATCACAGCCCTCACCGGTGGAGGATCGGAGGGCCTGCTTGTGCGGCAAAGCTATACCGTCACCGAACAGCGCTTTGGCCAACCATCGCGTAATCTTGGCACCGGCCCGATGTTCGCGGTGCCGTCGAATGTCGGCCCACGTACCATGCCGAAATATGAAGACCTGGCTGCGAAGGGACTTTTCCCTCTGAAAAACGGAGGAAGAGTCTTTGCGGGCCAGCGGGATGAGACCTTCTACATTGACTTGGGAGGAACATTCGACACGTTGAATCTGCACATCTCGCCGATCCTGTCTAATGCCGATGATGCCAACGACGCCATTATTGTGGGAGCACCGGGTGCCGGTACCGCCGATACATTCAGCGGCTTCAATGTGAACACGATCGCGCTGGAAATTCCCATCAGCGAGCTCCTCGCCCCGAACGGTAATAAAGTGCTCGGCGCCTATGCCAGCACGAGCCGGCCCAAAGTCAGCGTCATCAAGAAAAACGGCGACCGTGACAATAGTAGCCGCTTTGTTCAAGTCGCGCGCATGGGCAATCCGCTCGTCAACGAGCTGATCATCGCGACCAATATGAAGGACAAGTGGAACGCCACAGATGCGGAAGACGAGAACGACTTCGTGCCGTCCTACTGCAACTCCGCCCTGGCAACGGCACTCAATGCCGTCTTCGGCACAGGCTTCCCCACGGCGAACCGAGAAGATCTCGTGAACGCGCTACTTCGATATACACCAGGCCCGTCGGTGTGCGGCTCAGGCAAGACCAATGAACCGCTGGCCGACCTCCTGCGTGTCGATCTGGACGTCCAAGCCACGCCGGCTACCGGTCAAAAACGACTGGGTCCGCTCGCCCATGATGCGAGCGGGAATGCAACGCCCGATAAGGCAGGTTGGCCGAACGGCCGGAGACCGAACGACGATGTCACGGATGTGGCATTGCGGGTCGTGGCCGGAATTCTGACGAACCCCACTACCCCGAATCTCGGGGATGGGGTGAACTTCAATGTTGGAGCAGTCGGCAGTAACAAAACCGCCAACGGCATTGCAACAGAGTTTCCTTTCCTCCCGACGCCGTTCGACGGGCGAGACCGTCGGCATATCGATCCTAGCGAGGCACAGTAGGGATCGCCATGCGGGTGCCGCACACACATGCGGCACCCGCCCTATCAGAAGGGCAAGGCCATGAGATTGGAGACAACCACACAACAATCCAAGACACAGCTCCTGCACGGTTGGCTCGTCTCATGTCTCCTCCACGGGCTTGTACTTGTCAGCCTCCTTCCGCTATTTCGCCAATCACTGATGACCCTTCCTACAGACCCGTTTCACTGGGATATCGCGCTCGTACAATCGGCAGCAACAGCCAAGGATTCCGCCGAAACCATCGAGGCTACCAAACCACCCGTTCTAAAGCAACCAGATCACACAGCTACCGTCTCTCACGCCAACCGCACGATCCGTCATGCAGCCCCATCTGCTGAACCCAGCACCTCACGTGTCCCAAAGGCCGAAGCACCAGTCACACCAACATCCATGCCTGACAGTCCGTCATCAGTCACATCATCGAGCGATACAGTTACCACCGCGATACCGAATGAATTGCCACCTCCTCTTGTCCAAGCAGCTGAACCTCCACGACAACAGACTGAAACGCCGATTAGCTCGACGACACAAGCATCACAACTGGAAGCTGCTGCTCCACTCAAAGAAAGTACTCCACCTACTGACACCACCCAGCCATCGCCGGTACCGATTACAGCATCAGATGCTCACGCTGCTTCCGCGATACGGCCTGACTACGGATGGCTTCAACAGGCGATCTTCCAGCGGCTAGAGGAACTCAAACGATCGTCTCACCCATCCCTCGATGACTCACGCCCCCTCAAGGTCCTGGTCAAGGCCGTGGTCTCACGGGAAGGAATCTTGCTGGACTATGCAGTGGTGAAGAGTTCCGGCCTGGATCGCATCGATCGGGAAGCGATGGCACTCGTGCAGCGGGCCTTCCCAATGCAGCTTGACCGCCCATTGGACCGACAGCAAGTCGCTATGCGCATTCCCATCACCTATTCACGCGAGTAGCCCATGACTCGATTCTTCACCGTTATCAGCGTGGTCGGATGGTTCATGTTGAGCCAAGTTGGCGCCGCGTACCCTGAACCCTACCGGCCAACGGATGACAGACAGGTGCTTCAGCGGCTCAGCTTCAGGGCGTCTGATCCCATCGCGCGTGAGCTCGACCGCCTGCGCACCGATCTACAACGGAATCCTCGTCATATTGAATCAGCCGTGAAGCTAGCCACTCGTTACATCGAACAAGGCCGCTCAGAAGGTGATCCCCGTTTCTTAGGACAAGCACAAGCGGTCCTCAGCCCTTGGTGGAGCGAACCCACCCCTCCACCTGCCGCACTTCTCTTACGAGCCACGATCAGGCAGAACGCCCACGAGTTCAACGAGGCCCTGGCCGACCTCGACCAGGTATTGGCCGTACAGCCGACCAATGCCCAGGCCTGGCTCACCAAAGCGTCCATTCTCCAGGTACAAGCCCGATACGAGGATGCACGCCGAGCCTGTCAACGACTTGCCCGGTTGGCGGCCTCTCACGTGTTGCTTGGCTGTCTGAGTGATATCGCCAGCGTGACGGGGCAATCGCCCAAGAGCCGAGAACTGCTCGGACAGGTCCTGTCCAATACAGCCCTTGTCGGGCGCGAGCGCATCTGGATTGCAACGATCCTGGCTGAAACAGCCGCCCGCACCGGAGCAATCCGAGAAGCGGAGCAGTATTTCTCGGAAGCCTTCAAGGTCGACATCAAGAATCAATACTTACTCGGCGCCTACGCCGATTTTCTTCTCGACCATGGCCGCCATCACGACGTCGTCTCCCTCCTCCAATCTGAGACGAAGGCTGATGGATTGCTCATGCGTCTGGCTCTCGCGGAGCAGGCGTTGAAGCTGCCCACGTTCCAGAACCATACAGCCGAACTTGCAGCCCGTTTTGCTGCCAGCCGTGATCGCGGAACGACCGTCCATGTCAGGGAAGAGGCACGGTTCACCTTGGCTTTACTGCACAATGCCGAACGGGCACTGCCGCTAGCCCAGACTAATTGGAACGTCCAGCGAGAACCGGCTGACGCCAGGATTCTTCTTGAAAGCGCGCTCGCAGCCAAGAACCCACCGGCGGCCCAACCGGTGCTTGAGTGGATGAAGAGGAACCGCGTGGAGGATTTTCATCTACAGCAACTCGGAAAACAGTTTCAGGAGGCACCATCTTGATGCGCATCCTGTTCGTCATGATCTCGCTTCTGTTCAGTCTGCCTGCCTGGGCCCATAAGCCCAGTGACAGCTATCTCTCACTGTCTGTTCAGAATGATCACATTGTGGGGCAATGGGACATCGCCTTACGCGACCTCGCCGAGGGCATTGCGTTAGACATCGATGGAGACGGCCAACTTACCTGGGGAGAAGTTCGAACAAAGCATGACAAGATCAGGGCCTACGCACTGTCTCATCTGGCTCTCTCAGCCGACCACAAAGCTTGTACGACTGAGGTGCTGGAGCAACTTATCGATCATCACACAGACGGAGCGTACTCAGTCCTGCGTTTCGTTTCCAATTGCAACGGACCCATTGAACGGCTCGCAGTGGACTACCGACTTCTATTCGATATCGACGCACAACATAAGGGGCTCTTGCGTCTGACCCAAGGAGGACAAACCCGTACCGCCATTTTCAGCCAAGACTCTACGGCTCAGGAATTCTCCATCGCTGAACGGTCACGTTGGAATGAGAGCAGCCAGTTTATTCGGGAGGGGATTTGGCACATCTGGCTTGGGTTCGACCATGTTCTGTTCTTGCTTGCCCTCTTACTTCCCGCAGTCTTGATCCGAGTGCAAGGACGCTGGCAAGCCGCGGGTGACTTTTCATCGGTCTGCTGGAACGTCGTCAGCATCGTCACAGCCTTTACCGTCGCCCATTCGCTGACATTGACACTGGCTGCCCTAGATGTGGTCCGCTTACCATCCCGCGTAGTGGAATCGACCATTGCCGCCTCAGTCGTACTTGCTGGACTTGGCAACATATATCCCACGATGATGAGTCGTCGTTGGATGATTGCATTTGGGTTCGGTCTCATCCATGGGTTCGGATTTGCTGCCGTGCTCACGGACCTCGGGTTGCCTCAGGATTCACTATTGCTGAGCCTGGTCAGCTTCAACGTCGGGGTGGAAATCGGCCAACTCGCTATCGTCTCCGCCTTCTTACCGCTGGCGTACCTGGTCCGCCGCTCCTGGTCTTATCCAAGGCTAGTCCTCACCGGTGGCTCATTGGCGGTAATCGCCATCGCCCTCATCTGGTTCACCGAACGCGCGTTCGATCTGCAGCTGTTTCCGCTCTAGCAAAACATTGAAAAGCCCGCGGCTTGGGGGAGCCACGATCGGGTGCGTTCAGACGACACTCTTGACAACGCCACCATCGACACGCAGCGCTGCACCAGTCGTGGCAGAGGAGAGCGGACTCGCGATGTAGACAACGAGTGAGGCAACTTCTTCAGGAGTGGCAAACCGTTTAATCAACGAAGTCGGGCGCACCTTATCGAAAAATACCTTCTCAAACTCGGCAAACGATTGTCCTTCCGTCTTGGCCAGGGCATCGACGAATTCCCCGACGCCACGAGACTTCGTGGGTCCTGGGAGAATGCTGTTCACTGTAATCCCAGTGCCTGCCACGGATTCTGCCAGTCCCCGTGCCAAGGCCAGTTGCGCCGTCTTGGTCACGCCGTAATGAATCATCTCGGGTGGAATCTGCACGCCGCTTTCGCTCGAGATGCAGATGATGCGGCCCCAGTTGGACGCCTTCATAGACGGAAGACAGAGCCGCGCCAGCCGGACGCCACTCATCACATTGACCTCGAAGAACCGTAACCAATCGGCATCGGAAATGTCCTCGAATGCCTTTGGTTCAAAGATACCGAGGTTGTTGATCAGAATGTCAATCTTGGGATGCTGCGTCACCAGAGCCTTGGCAACCGTGGCATCGCTCGCGTCACCGGGAAATCCCAGCGGCGTCCGCCTGGTAGCTTTCGCAATGGCTTGCACCGCCGCATCAACAGCTGCTGGTGTACGACCGTTGATGATCACACGCACCCCCTCCCTGGCCAGCGCCTCCGCAATCGCATAGCCGATACCAGCCGTGCTGCCGGTCACTAGGGCAAGACGATTCTCCAATTGCATGTCCATTAGTAGACTCCCCCTTCTTTGTCGAATATGGCACTCACAGCTGCACGACGACCTTCCCTACGTTGGTATGCTGTTCCAGCATCGTATGGCCGGCGTGAAGATTCTCAACCGTGAGTCCATTCAACACACGGTTGACCGTCGTACGCATTTCGCCGGATTCAATCAAGCCCTTCACCTCCGTGAGAATTTCCCCCTGAGAAGCCGCACGATAGTTGAAGATTGACTTCGTGAACATGAGCTCCCAATGCAGGCTCACCGATTTCGACTTGAACAGGGAGACGTCCAGTCCATCCCCCTCATCGATGATCCCCACTTCCCCGAATGGAGCAATAATGTCAGCCATCTTCGACCAATGTTGTCCTGAATGGGTCGTGCTAAAGATAAAGTCCACAAACTTCACGCCTAGTTTCCGTATGTCAGCCACAAACGCCTGATGGGACACGAGATGATCGGCGCCAAGACTTTTGACCCACTGCTGACTCTCCGGTCGTGAAGCTGTGGCAATCACCGTCATGGGGGTTTTCAGCTTGAGCAGTTGGATCGCTTGCGACCCAACGCCGCCGGCGCCACCGATAATAAGGATCGTCCGCCGATCCGACCCTGTGAGGCCCATTTTTTCAAAGAGCATCTCGTAGGCCGTCAAGCTGGTCAGCGGAAGTGCCGCCGCTTCCGTAAACGAGAGGGTGTTCGGTTTCATAGCTACCAGCCGTTCATCCACCAGTTGCTGCGTTGCGTAGGACCCAGCCCTATTGAGATCCCCGCTGTAGAACACTTCGTCACCGACATTGAACCCTGTCACCTCCGTACCGCGAGCCCGCACAATGCCTGCTGCATCCCACCCTAAAATGACCGGCTGCCCAGCGGAACCGGATCGCCGGCTTCGAATTTTGTAGTCGATAGGATTCAACCCAACGGCCTTCACCTCAACTAATAGATCTCGACCGCTAGGTATCGGATCCAGCAACTCCATAGGTTGCAGATTGAATTGATCCAGCGAATGAGCATGCGTATAACCAAGGACTTTCATCAGCACCTCCATGCTTGCTATCTAGAGATACGGGTTATTGGCCGTCAATACAAGGCGGCACATTTCGGAGAGGGTGAGTGCTAAAAATGATACCGAGGAGAGGTCATAGCGAAACGACGCTTTGCGCCTTGCAGTGAAGACTGTCCGATTGAAATCACGCTGAATGTGATCGGAGGGAAGTGGAAGGGCGTCGTACTCTACCACTTACTTTAAGCGGAAAGTGCTGCGTTTTGGAGAGACTCGCAAGCAGATAACTGGTGTGACTCAGCGCATGTTGACCACGCAACTCCATGAGCTGAGCAGGGCGGCATCATGTATCGAACGGCCTTTCCTGAAGTGCCGCCTAAAGTAGAATATTCCCTGTCTCCCAGAGGCGAAACGCTTCGCGCATCATTCGTTCGCTGGAGCGATGGGGAATCGAGCATCGCGGAAACTCAGCACAGGGCTTATCTGACTCATCAGCCTGGGCCCTACCCGATATTGGTTCTCACCAACGCATCACTGGCGCTGATCGCCATCGCGATTGTCTGGTTCACCGAACGAATGTTCGGTGTCCAGCTGCTTCCTGTCTAGCAGGATGCTCCTCATATCCGCCACAAACAACGAGATGTGTCTCCTCGCAGAGGATCAATAATCACGAGCGATGTTCCCACCTTCACTTATATATTGGGGTGCGACCCGATTCTCAATTTCGCCTCAAGACAATCAGTTTATCCCTATCTGTTTTTTCATCATTGATGTTCGTTCAACGCGTTGTGTACCCACCATTGGCGAATATTGTTTGCCCCGTGATCCACCAGCCATCGGTCGCCAAGAATTTGACGATGGGCACGATGTCTTCAATCTTGGTGAGGTTACCATTCATGGCCTGTGATTTGTGATAGGCCGCACGCTCTGGCGTTTCTTGGCCATAGAAAAATGGAGTGTCCATTGGGCCAGGACCGACCGCTGTGACTGAAATTCCTCTCGACCCGAACTCCTTGGCAGCCGCACGGGTGAAATGTTCTACCGGCGCTTTCCCTCCAGCATACGTGGAGTATCCGTCAGTGAAGGCGGCTAACAGCGAGGTCACTACGGTGATAATTTTTCCATTATCATTGAGATGTTTTCCGGCTTCCTTGATAAAAAAGTATGCGGCTTTGGCATTGATAGCAAACATGGAATCATATTCTTCTTCGGTCGTGTCCACGATGGGCTTACGCAACACCTTGCCCACGGTATTGATGGCAATATCGATTCCGCCGAAACGTTTCTTCGCTTGTTCAAACAAGGCCGCCACATTGGATGGTTTGGTCAAATCACCTTGAGTGGCGTAGGCTTCACCGCCAAAGGATTGAATGGCTTTCACCGTAGATTCCGCGTCTTGCTTCGTAGTAGCACTGTTGTAGTTCACTACGATCTTGCCTCCTCCTTTGGCAAATTCCAGACTGATAAGGCCGCCAAGATTCTTGGCCCCTGCCCCCACCACGACCACTTTCCCTTGCAATGATTGCGTTGTCATAACGTCCTCCTGTGTAAACCAACACCCCATCCCCATGACGGAGCACTGGTTTCGAGTTTACGAATGATCGAGGTCCAGATCTTGAACGAAATACTTTCAGCTGGAATGTTCTTCGGATTGGTTCAGCTCACATGCTTCGTATACGGCGTGGCGTCAGCCCGGTATATCGTCTCATCATCCGAGTGAGATGACTTTGGTCAGCAAATCCAGCCTGAGTGGCAATATCTACGATGGGCAGTCGGGTCTCGGTTAATAACATTCTCGCCCGCTCGATGCGCTTGCTGATCAGGTATTGGTGGGGTGCGAGGCCAACCGACCGCTTAAACATGGTTAAGAAATACGATGGGCTCATACCAGCTACATCTGCAATCCCCCTGAGACTCAGGTTGTCATTCAGATGAGCGTCGATAAACTCAACCACGCGTGCCAAGCTCTTGTGGGGCAGGCCGTGTCGAAAGAGCTGCGGTCGCATGCGCGTCTTGGAATATTTCTTAATAAGATGAGCAATCAGCGTATGGACGAGTGAGTCGGCGTAAACACAATCAGGCAGCTCGGACTGTTCGAACTCCATCACTAACGCTCGCACGAGCTGTTCCAGCAACCCATCCCGAAAATGAAATCGTGGCACCAACTCCACTGACCCACTCGCGCCCATCTCCCTCGCAATGCGATTCATGAAGCGAGGTTGAATCGCCATCAATAACAATTCGACAGCCTCACTCCAACGGGGCGCAACGAACAACCCGGCTGGATTAATGATAGCTTCACCGCCCGAGAAGAATGCCTCGTGGGATCGACCGTTAAACCGCCACCTGAGTGTTGCAGGAACACCTGAATGAAGAACGACAATATGTCTGGGAGGCTGCTTGCCCGGGCGATAGATACCGGAATTGGGCTGCTCTATATCGCGTTCGACAACGATGCCGTCAAGTACCGTGCCGCTTCCAGATATATTCTTCAGATGCGGTTTGATGAGTGAACTGGCCGGTTGTGTGGATCTCAACGACCTCACCCCACATACAAGAAAGATGATCTATTTTACACGCTGCGTGCGACAGAGAAACGGAAGCATTCTACAGCTCTAGAACTGGCGGGTCTATGCCTTGCGCAAGAATCTCAGAGTAAAACCTATTCCCCCTGAATTGGGATATACATAATATTCCCCTGGCGGTTCACGAGCAGAAGGGCGAGGTCGGTGGGTTTCAGTGGGTCGGCCAGGCGCTGAAAGGTCGAAAAATTCGGAACATATTGCCGGTTGAGTTCCAACACGACGTCCCCAGGCTGCAGGCCAGAGGCTTCAGCAAGGCTGCCTTCTTCCAGATCCGTCACAACAACCCCATTGTTCACCGGCAAATCCATCTGGCGCGCCAACGGCGGAGTCACATCATCGAAGACCACGCCAGCAAGTGGATGAACGGTGGACGCAGTTGAGGCTGGCTGAGCCTTCTTCGTCCGCTCACGCGGGGCTTCCTGAATCACCAGCTCAGCTTGATACAGTTTTTCATCTCGGATGAGATCCAGGCGATGCTTGCTGCCGATTGACGCTTGCGCCACCAGATTCCGCAAATGGCCGCTATCCATAACGTCTTGGCCGTCGAACCGCACCACAACATCGCTTCGTTTCAGACCGGCTCGCTCGGCAGATCCCTTCGCTTGCACATCTGTGACGATCGCCCCCTTGACGTCCGGCAGATGGAAAATTTTCCCCAGTGGAGGGCTCACATCTTGCGTCGAAGCACCCAGGAACCCACGCACCACGCGACCCGTCTTGATGAGGCTCTGCATGGCGGCACGAGCCATGTTACTGGGTATGGCAAATCCGACACCCACACTTCCGCCGGTCGGACTCGCGATCGCCGTATTGATTCCAACGAGCTCGCCCTGGATGTTGACGAGCGCGCCGCCTGAATTCCCAGGATTGATCGGCGCATCCGTTTGAATAAAATCTTCGAAGTCCGCCACGCCCACATCCGCGCGACCGACCGCGCTCACGATGCCGAACGTGACCGTGCGGCTTAATCCCAGCGGATTGCCGATGGCCAGCACGAAGTCGCCCACGGCCAGTTGGCTCGAATCACCCCATGCGGCAGTGGGAAGTTTCGTGGCCTGAATCTTGACCACCGCGACGTCGGTCTTCGGATCGGTGGCGACTACTCTTCCCTTGTATTGGCGGCGATCTGCGAGGACCACCTCCACGTCGACAGCATCGGCGACGACATGATTATTGGTCACGATGTAGCCATCCGGAGACACAATCACTCCGGACCCCTGCCCATATTGCCGACGAGTCGGCGGCTCTTTGAACAGGCCGAACGGCAGGGCTTCATCGCTGAAGGCTTGATCACGCACCATTACGGTTGATGCGATACTCACGACTGCTGGAATGACCTTATGAGCGGTGTCTCGAACTTGGCGTTGCAAATCCTGGCCGCTTGCCTTCGGAACTTGTTGGGTCGCGGCCAAGCCTGAAATCGGAACCGTCAAACAGCCAACGATTCCCCACACGATGACGCTGAGCCTACAAAGCTTCACGAGAGGGTTTCTCCTACGGTTTGTCATTATTTTACTATGCGCCCGAGCCTACCACGCGGACCCAATCACACGCATTCATAATTCGATATGACGTATGCTACGTCGAGCAGACACTCGCTTTCTCGCACACTCACCTGCCTTCAGCGGGTAGGATGGTGCCCCTATCAGTTAGCGTGTGACCGTACCGGCCATAGCCCCAACCCTGTCCGATTCCTCCCCGTCGCGCCAAGTTGGTCGGCAAGCATACTCGTATGTTACGATCGTGTATGACTGCAGCTTCCTTCATCCATTCCTGGACGAAGGGCTTCCATAGCCAAAGGGTAACATGATGACACATCTCGCGACCTTCCTCGCTCTTATCCTACTCACAACGGCTTCAGGAATTCTTGTCTCTCTGGGGAATGCCGAAGACAGTAAGTTTGGGACCCCTAAGGGAGATGAAGGCACCAGGATTTTCAGAGCGCCTGAGCACCCCTTTTATAGCGGAGAATTCCGACTCAAGGGTGATCGCGCCTTCCTCATCGGAAGTATGAGCGATACGGCGCCCTGGGATCATCTGGACTATGCGGGCAAGCGCCTAAACTCTGTGAAGGGGACAATCGACATCGAGGTGAACGAACTCACCAATACCGGGCGGGTGGTGGCCGACTTCGTCGAAGGTACTGTCCGGTATCGGATTGTCTTTGATCGGTTTGCAGCGAAAGCTCCGTTTCAGGATGGTGGGATTGCGACCAGAATCTATGAGCACGGCGATTCCAATAACGGCGATCCGCTATATCCCAAAACTTGGTTGTACTTGGGTGGCTGGGGCACTGCGACGATGTATAAGAATGACGAGGTGCTTTACAAAGACTACGACGCGCACTTCATGGTCATGGAGCGTTCTCGCGACCCCAAGACCCATGAGGTTCGATACCCCGTGAAACGCACCTTGCCCGGCGGCGAAACCGATCCCGCTGCTATGGAGATCGATCTATGGGTACGGTCCAAGGAACAAAACACGAACAATTTCCCCCCATTTGAAACGTTCGTCCATCTCTGTTGGGAAGAAGTGACCTGGAGATAGACCATGGGGACAGCGCTCCAACGAATTGTCTTGCTGACCGCCATGGCGATAGCTGCGCCGACGGTTGGGCACGGCCTTGAGAGCACGATCCACGTGTGGACCTTTAACGATGATGCACCCAAGACGCTTCCCGCTGAGTTCCAGGTGGGCACTTTGTTTGACGGGCGGCCTGCCGGGGAATGGAAGGTGCTTGAAACCGATCGCGCTAAGAGTCCTCCCCACGTGCTGGGACAGCTCACGGCAAAGGGCGCGGAGCATGCGTATAAGACCGTGCTCATCGATAACACCGAGTCGTCAGACATCGAGCTCGCAGTCTCGTTTTTACCGATCGATGGCAAAGCCGATATGGGAGGCGGCCTGATCTGGCGGGCCACAGACGACCGCAACTATTACTTGGCGAGGGCCAATCCGCTGGAACAGAATATTCGGATCTATCGGGTCGTGAAGGGTGTCCGGCAGATGCTCGAGAACTTCGACCACATCATTGATGTCCGCCGGTGGCATACCCTCCGCGTTATGACGAACGGATGCCAAGTTCAAGTTTTCTTTGATGACAAGCAAGTGTTTGATTTGTGTGATGAGACGCTCACAACCGGCCGAGTCGGACTCTGGACCAAATCCGATGCCGTCACCTATTTTGATGATCTGAAACTGCAGATCATGCGCTGAGCAGAGTTTAATACTGACAAAAGCCTATGCCCGCCATATTACGTTCACTCTTTGACCTCCGCGTCCCCGCTGCACTTTCCTCTCACCTCTTTTCGATCACCCGCGCCTTGTAAGCCGACAACGGGTTGCTTGCCGCTTCCACGGCCTTGATCAAGGCCTGGACTTCCGCTTTCTCCATATTGAAGGTTACTGACGCGCGGGCGTCCGCGTAATCGGAGAAGACGCCAAATTTCTTCCCTACTGTAATCTCGACCGAGCTGACACCGGGCACCTTAGCAAGCAACGTCCTCACGTCTTTGACACAGGACCCGCAGGTCATGCCTTCTATTTGCAAGGTCACCGTCTGGATTCTCGGCGGCTCACCGGCAAGACTAGAGAGCGCAAACATCCCGAGCATCGACACACTGAGAAGGAAACTTCGTCCGACCCATCGCCACATGACTGATCACCTCTCATTCAGCATTCACAATGTTAACCAATAAGGGGCCAAGATCAACATCAACGCTAACGTCGCCATCATCCACAGCAATTTCCGACTCGCACCTTTCGCCGATCGAGCAGTGCATACCCCCTCGGTTCCACAAGGGGATGAGGCATTCCGATATGCCAAGTAGAAGCCGACACCAAGGAAGAGCACCGTCAGCCCGATAAACAGAGGCCGATAGGGCAAGAGCACTTTGAGGAATCCCGCTGTGTCGGCCAGAAACCCTGTGGCCCCAACTCCCACACCCAATGCGGCAAAGATGACTGGTCCGATGCAGCAGATCGACGCGAGGAACGCGGCCAGCAGCCCTCCGGCTGTGCTCGCCGCCACCGCAGTTTTCTTTAGCTCAAGTCGAGGCACTGTTGTGCCGGATGACGACACCGCGGGAACGGGCGACGGCGTGACGTTCCCTGTGCTCTCGACCGCTGCCCGCTTCTCCGCCTGAATGACCTCCCCCACGCAGCACCGACCAGCCGGATTCTCCACCTCACAGCGGCAATTCCCTGCGTTGACCTCGGCTCGAATGCGGGCCGAGGCCGAGGATCGTCCGGTGCGCTGAACGTCCTCGCGGATCATGCGCTCCGTCACGCCGAAGCAATAACAGACCAGAAGCGGATCCTCCGTCTCCTTTAGTCCAACCCGCACCCGGACCTGGTTCTTCTTGAACTCAGTTCCATCGGCGGCGTAGTACACGACCGGGCAATGTGGAGTCCCACAGAACGCATACTCGGTGCCATTCACCTGACTCAGCGACTCGGGTTTGAGCAGAGCCTGAACGGTGGTCCGATCGACTGGCCGGCCTTCGCGTCTGCAGTGGGGACATAGCAATCGATCTCCTTGTCTCTTAGGTTCTCCGAGCGTCTTACAGCAGGTACTCATCCGCTCTCCTCGTCTCAATAGCTCAACGCCTCGTGTGTCCGTTGCTAGGGCTCTTCTTCCGTTCCGTCTTCTCCAAACTCTGCAGAATCGGACAACGATCCATCGGCTGCCCGGCCCGGCAGGTCCGAATCAGATTCCGCAGCGATCGCGCAAGCGCTTGCAGATCCCGCACTTTGGCCTCCACGTGCCGGAGCTTGGCCTCCGCTCTCCGCTGTACGTCGCCGCACCGGGCCTTTGAACTGACTCGAAGATCGAGGAGCTCCTCGATCTCATGGAGCGTGAAGCCCAACGCTTGAGCATTCTTGATGAACCGAAGCCGCCGCCGTGAATCTGTGTCGTACAGTCTGTAACCAGACGGCAGTCGTGACGTCGGGCCAAGCAGCTTCAATCGCTCGTAATATCGAATCGTTTCGATATTCACTCCAACATCTTTCGCAAGTTGCCCGATCTTCCAGGCTGTCGTCATATCTCCCTCACTGGTTACTGATACACCCTGTACCATAGTACGGAGTCAAGAGGACACAGAAACCCGAGCGCTTGAGCCCAAGCGCCCAACGATGGAAGCTGTGCGACCGAAAAGGCGAGCAGTGTCGAGTCGGATGAGTTGGAGCGATTCCTGATCAGAATTCGCGAACTGCGGGCAAGGCTGTTCCCGCAGCCGAAGCATCTTCGAAAGGACTGGGGTGCTATTTCTTACGCATGCCCTCGGAGCATACATGATGACCATCATGCCGCCCAAACAGAGTAAAGCTCCCATCGTGTCATAGCGGTCCGGGCGCACGCCATCGATACCCCAACCCCAAAGTAAGGACAGCACGATAAACATTCCACCGTATGCAGCATAGACACGCCCAAAGTGTGCCGGTTGAAATGTTGGGAGGATGCCGTAGAGCACGAGAATGATTGCTCCCACAATTCCGTATGCAAACGGCCGTCCCTCGCGAAACCAGAGCCACACAAGATACCCACCTCCAATTTCACACAGGCCGGCGAGAACAAACAGTCCTAATGAGCCAAAGATAGACATACTTGTATCCTTCTGATGGTATTAGCTGCGGCTGTGGAAACCTCTATTGGGACTGGACTCAAACACTTGAAGGCAGACCTGCTTTCACGGCAATCAGCGCGATTGCACAAACGCCAAACGTGGCTCCCACACAGAATGTGAACGGCGCGCCGAATTGTTCCCAGACGATACCCGCAAGTACACTTGCGATAAGCAGAGCCACCCCGCAGGCCAAGTTGAAGAAGCCGTAGGCTGTCCCGCGTAGATCTGCTGGCGAGGCACCGGCGATCATGGCCGCCAGCAAGCCTTGCGTCATCCCCATATGTAGGCCCCACAAGATCACTCCCACTATGACAATAGCCCAGTGATCACTAATAGCCAGAACCACGTCGGCGGCGATCAGGACGATCAGGCCTACTACCAGCAGCTTCGTATGGCTCATCGTATCGGAGAGTTTGCCGAACGGATACGCCGATACTGCATAGACCAGATTCATTGCAACCATGATCAAAGGCACAAGCGCGATGAGCATGCCCCCTTGCTGGGCGCGGAGGACAAGAAAAGCCTCGCTGAACCGTGCCAGCGTGAACACCGACCCGATTCCCACCACCCACCAATAGGCGGAATTGAATCGCCGGAGATTATCTCTTCGAATCGGGTTTGTCCTTGCCTCAGTTTGACGGCGCACAGCCTCTCGAACGCCGAAAACCAGCAGCACCACGGCCATCACCCCTGGAATGACGGCCACCCAGAAGACTGCCCGAAAGTCATTGGCCCAAAGAAGCATTAACCCAACGGCAACCAGTGGACCAATGAACGCGCCGACAGTATCCAGCGACTGCCGCAAGCCGAACGCTGCTCCTCGGAGGTGCGGCGGCGCGATGTCCGCCACCAACGCATCGCGCGGTGCGCCACGCACACCCTTTCCAACCCGATCCAATAATCGTGCCGTTAATACCATGCCAACCCCTGAGGCAAGCGCAAAGAGGGGTTTGGTCAGTGCGCCCAAGGCATAGCCAAACACGGCTAGCCCCTTACGCCGTCCAAGATAGTCGCTCAGCGTGCCGGAAAATACCTTCACAACCAGAGCAAGAGATTCAGCCAACCCTTCGACAAGGCCGACGGCGACGGCGCCTGCACCAAGAGTTGTGACCATGAACAACGGCAGCAAGCTATGGATCATTTCCGATGAGATGTCCATCAGCATGCTGACAAAGCCCAGCACCCAGACGCCGGACGGGATATGGCTTTGTGGAGGCTTCTTCTGTGACGGCATCACAGTCTCAAACCAGGGTGGAGAAGTCGATTCACCATCATGCCTGTCACGATGCTAGGAGTCGGCAGCGCCTCCATGCTCTTATCGCCTAGCAGACCATTTCGTAACGGGCCGCAACGATCAGAACCATGCCCTCAGGCCAACCACGAATCGGATCTGACTCGGATCTCCACCTTGCCGGCGTACCAGTGTGGCAGTCTCGCTGAAGCTTCGGTCGAACGACAGCCCAATATAAGGAGCGAACTCCCGCCGTATCTCGTAGCGCAGGCGAGTCCCAAACTCCAGATTGTTCAGCCCTGAGCCCGTTGTAAACTCTTCCACCCGCTGGATCGCCAAATTTGTTTGAAAACGGCCTTGTAAGACCAGTCGCTGGGTCAGCAAGAAATCCTTCGTGTACGAGAGGCGAGCGGAGACGGCGCCGCTCTGATCAATGAATACCGCCGATTCAAACTCATAGTTGTACGGCACTATCCCTTGAAGACCGACCACGGCCAGCCCCCGCGTTACGTTGCCTCCACGAAAGGACTGAGTTTCCATTCGGCCGCCCACTTGGATATCGTAATACTTCCAAAGAAACCGACCATAGAGCAGCTGGAGGTCCACATCGTAGTCTGCTTTGAATGCAGTATTCTGCTGCCCCTCACTCTTGAACCAGAGTCGGTTGTAATCTCCACCGTACCAACCTTCGATGTCCCATCGGTAGTCACTGTTGCTTCCGCCGCCGCCGCCGGTGCGAGGACGATATTCGAGGACGTCGACCAACGTGAAAAGACGATGTTCTCGGTCATTGACGGGGTTGGGCCAGTCTGGTTGCGGAACGAGATTGGGATGAGTCTGGTCTCGCTGGGCCACATGGTCGACCAGGGAGACGCTTTCTGAAACGGTGGCCTTGCCCGCTTTCGGGAATTCGCCCCAGGCACCTGTAGCACCGATAACGATCAGCACGCAAACTGAGACCGTCACATAGCAGGTCCTGAGCACCGCATTCACAGGCGCATTCCCATTCGTTCTGTAAAGACCTCAACGACGCGAAACATGCCTGCTTCCATGTGTAAAAGAAGATGGCAGTGGAAGGCCCAAGGCCCAGGGGCATCGGGGCTGATCAAGACGGACAACCGTTCAGCTGGTTTAACCACGACGGTATGCTTCCGTGGAAGGTACGCCCCTGAACCGTTTTCGAGGTACATCCACATCCCATGCAGGTGGAGAGGATGTTCCATCATCGTATCGTTGACGGACGTCATCCGCAGGCCCTCGCCGTAGCGAACACGAATGGGTTCCGGTGCATCCGAGTACTTCTTGCCGTCGAACGACCACATGTAGCGTTGCATGTGGCCAGTGAGATGGAGCTCGATCTCTCGCTCCGGGGCTCGCTGGTCTGGATAAGGACCGAGGCTTTTCAAGTCGGTGTAGACGAGGATATGCCGAGAGTCCTGTTCAAATCCCTTGCCCGGACCGTGCATTCTGTTTTGAGAATACTCGGCGATCGTTTGATTGCCGGTGCCGTGGTGATCAGGACCATGCCTGACCGGCATGGCACCCGGAATCAGTGATTGGTGAGGAAATGTCATCTGATCCCTCGGCACCTCATGGATGGCCTTCTCATGGGTCATCTCGTGACCACCTGCCTCGCCATGAAGAGACTCTTGAGCCGGCTCCGTGGGATGGCCTCCATGGTCTTTGTCATGATCCCTCATTCCCATGTCTTCCATCGTGCGAAGCGGACGGACACGGCGCTCAGGAATCTGCCCTTCCATCGCGAGCCGAGGCGCAAGTGTCCCACGAGCATAGCCACTCCGATCCATCGTCTCGGCGAAGATCGTATAGGCCTGATCGACATTCGGCTGGACAATGACGTCGTAGGTTTCTGCCGGACCGAAGCGAAACTCCTC
>CAZJOQ010000001.1:62479-69009 GCA_964547625.1 uncultured Nitrospira sp. | reverse complement strand
TCGACGGCTGTTTTGAATTGTTCGCGATTCGCATAGGTGAGATCTCCGGTCAACTCCAGAACCACACCGTGCGGTACAGGACGTTCCTTCACTTGCATGGCCATAACTTCCTCCTTCGTTCAAAATGGGCGAGATCGTCTTGTAGCTTCCTCTCATTCGGCTCGAGCTTCAGTTGCCGCCTCCTCCGTTGGAAACACAGGAATCCTCCTGTCAAGATTTGCCATCTCGAGAATCGTTTTAACCGTGCCTTGTGGCCCCACCAGGCTAAGCATTCGCTCATCCGCCATGAGCTGTTGCGACGTCAGTGCCAGCAAGCCGACGGCGGCACTATCGACGTAAGTAGCATCGCGCAAGTTGACGATCAGATGTTTGCTCATGGACTCCTTAAACGTCTTCACGGCAGACGAAAAGTCTTTCGGTTACGGTGCGTAAAGACATCGCCGATCTGTACTACGGTGGTTGTGGGTAAAATTCGTTGAGTAATCGGCATAGAGACTCCAAACTACACTAATGGCTCACGTGAGCAAGAATTGCGCTGCCGATGTCCCCCAACGGCAGAACTTTATCAACCCCTCCTGCCTTGATCGCTTCTTTCGGCATGCCGAACACGACACAACTTGCCTCATCCTGAGCGATCGTGAAGGCGCCGGCCTGCTTCATCGTCAACATTTCTTTCGCACCGTCGCCACCCATCCCGGTCAGGATCACACCGACGGCATTGGCCCCGGCATACCGAGCCACAGAGGCAAACAACACATCCACGGACGGCCGGTGACGATTGACCGGAGGGGCTTGATTGATCCGAACCGTGTACCGGGCCCCACTCCGTTCGAGTGCCATGTGATAGCCGCCAGGGGCGACCAAGGCATGCCCTGGCAACACGCTGTCTCCATCCTCTGCCTCCTTGACGGAAATTCGACAGAGATCGTTCATCCGATCGGCCCAGGTCTTCGTAAATCGTTCGGGCATGTGCTGAGTGATCAGAATCGGAGGGGTATTGGGAGGAAGCACCTCCAATACATCTTTGACCGCCTCAGTCCCGCCGGTGGATGAACCAATAGCGATGATCGTGTCGGTCGTCTTGATCATTGCGCCTGAAGGCGCGTCGTTCGTGAAGCGTCGTTCGTGAAGCGCACGGGACGAGGCCTCCCCTGTCCGGGCTCTTCCTACGAGAGACGCTTCACGCTTCACGCTTAACGGCTGCACGCGCGCCTGAGCGGCAGCCTTCACCTTAGTAATGAGATCTTGTGCGATCTCGTCCATTCCTTCCCGGAGATCGACCTTCGGTTTTGCAATGAAATCCACCGCCCCCAACTCCAGCGCACGCATGGTGGTCTGACAGCCAGCCTCCGTCAGTGAGCTCACCATCACAACCGGCATCGGATGTCCACGCATCAGTTTTTCAAGGAAGGTCAGACCATCCATTTTTGGCATTTCGACATCAAGCGTCAGCACGTCAGGATTCAGCGCCTTGATCTTCTCCCGCGCAATGAACGGATCCGGGGCGGCACCAACCACTTCAATATCCGAATCCTTTGCGAGTAGCGCAGCGAGCACTTGCCGCATGAGCGCCGAGTCGTCAACTGTCAGGACGCGAATCTTCTTCATGAACACCCCTAAGTTTTGCGTTTCGTGTTTGACGTTCTCCGACAACTTGCAACAAGGAATATGAAACGAGAAACTCTTAGTCCGCTAAAATAGCGTCACATCCTCCGTCTCGACTGGTTTATTGACTTGGATCGTGGCTGCGTACTCCCGCTCACGTTCAACGATGGTACGATTTTTCACGCGCTCAATCTTCTTCATCAACACGCGGCCGGACTCGGTAAAGTAATATATTTTCCTGGGATGCACGTCTCCAAGATCCGTCTTGCAGGCGGTGAGCCCTTCCGCCTTGATATACTCCAACACCCACTCGGCGTTTCTGGCGCCGACATCGATGTTGCCCTCATAGATTCGCCCTGCGCCAAACAACTTCAATTCCAGCCGGCTCTTGAGCCCTCCGCGCTTGAGGATTTCATTGATCAACGACTCCATCGCATAGGAACCGTATCTGGTCGATTCACCCCATGAGTCATTCCCCCCATCTTTCGGTTTCGGCAACATGAAATGATTCATCTCGCCTACCCCGGCAACCGGGTCTCGAAGACAGGCGGAGACGCAGGACCCCAGGACGGTGTACACAATTATGGGAGTGTCACTGACACAAAACTCTCCCGGCAAGATCGCCGCAATCTCATGTGGGAACCGAGCATCACGCATGCGGCGAATATGAGCAAAGGCACGATCATTGTTCGTGAAACCAGGTTCGCCGTGAGGCGAGCGTGAAGCGTGAAGCGTATCTCGTGAAGGGTTTGCCATGACTAAAGTTTCTTTATCAGGTTTCGGAGCATCCTTGTCTCATGATCAAGTCGCTCCACCGAGCGACGGCCCTCCATCTGATCTAGATAGCCAAGGTCACCTGCACTCTCCACCTGAGTCTCCAGAAGAACCCAGGGCCACATAGAGGAACTGCCTGTACTCTTTGTTGTGAGCTCTATTGAACCCTCCAGCCACATTCGACGGAATTGAGAGCCACGTTCTCCGCATCTGCGCTGTCAAGCCGTATACCTCGTCCTTAGGAAAGAGGGCGGTTGCGCGATAGATTCCCAGCACAATCTCTTTTCCCAGTTTCCATACTTTCGGATCTCGAAAGTTTACAATCTTCCTACGCTTCACGTTTCCTTCCGATAGATCGTAGGCGCCACCGTCTTGAAGGGATGATGGATCCACTGCAAACTCTCTGCATGTCCAATAAAGAGATGGCCTCCCGGCTTGAGGTATCGGTAAAACTTGTTCACCAACCGCTCCTGCGTCGGACGGTCGAAATAGATCATGACATTCCGGCAGAAAATCAGGTCAAGAGGAGTCTTGATGGGGAACTGACTGTCCATCAGATTTATCCGGCGAAACTGAATCACCGCGGAAAGATGCGGCTTGACCTTGAAGAGACCCGCGCTGCCACCTCGCCCGCGTAGAAAATGCCGCCTCAGCACATCCGACGGCACGTCGCGGAATCGGTCTTCTTGGTACAGCCCGGCTGCCGCCTTGACCAACACGCGAGTCGAAAGATCCGAAGCGAGAATCTTGAAAGTCCACAGGTCCGGGTTCCGCGCATGCTCGAAGAGCGTCACGGCGATCGTATAGGGCTCTTCACCAGTCGAGCAGGCGGACGACCAGATGCAGATATGTTTTCCCTCCGCCAATTCGGGAAGAATCCTGTCACGGAGGAACTCGAAATGTGTTGGCTCCCGAAAGAAATCGGTCTTATTGGTCGAGATCAGATCCAGCAAACAGGTGAATTCCTCTTCCTTCGGATCGCTGAGGACAAGATTGTAGTATTCTGAAAACGTCGACAACTTGAGGTCGCGCAGTCGCGTGGAGAGGCGGGACTTCACCAACAATTGTTTTCTGTCTCCAAGCGCAATTCCGCTCTTCTCGTAAATCAGTCTACGAAACCGTTGATACTCCTCTGTCGAGATGGCGTATTCCATGGCGATCCAATCCTGCACCGAAGAAGACGCGCCGTCGGCCGACGCGATGCACCTATGCACAAGGCTTGGTCGGTCTTTTGACAGCAAATCTTGAACGAGGCGGACAGAAACGGGCCGTTTGAACACGCCGTTAGCGGCTATACTGCGCTCGACCTTTTGCAAACCTTCGGAGGGCTACTGAGCCGTTCACTAAATAATGCGCGGCTCTTGCTCCAAAGCATCAGAAAGACAGCCTTCTCGCGTAATTTCCAGCGGCTCCTTACGCGCTATTTTACGGTCGAATCACTAAGTTGAGGCGCACGATGAACTGCGTGATGTCACGAACAGCCGCCTCCTATCGAGATCAGTTTTGACTGAGCAATGCGCCGTTAAAATTCTTCGAACTCCTCCGATCCCCTGAAGAGCTTTCCTCCAGCAACCGCCATGGCGTTCTTTGGAGCGTTCGTTTGAGACGGTCGCACCTTTTCTGCTTGCCGCTCCCGAATGTTATACACGCGGTCGATTGAGCGCGCAGTATGCTCTCTCACGCTGGCGATCGCGTTCCGCTCCGCCTTCTCTGCCTCAGACATCTTCTGGGTTTTGAACAAAGCCATTCGGCGCAGGAGTTCCGCCGCCTGACTCCTCATCGACTGACTGGCACTTGTGGTCTCCTCCACCAAGGCCGCATTCTGCTGTGTCGTCTCGTCCATCGCCATGATGGCTTTGTTTACCTGATCGATCCCGCTCGCCTGCTCCTGCGACGCAGCCGTGATCTCCGCGATGATGTCACCCACTCGTTTCACCGCGTTGACAATCTCCTCCAGCGTTTTGCCGGACTGATCGACCAACTCGCTGCCATCGTTGACTCGCTGGATCGATTCGTTGATCAGCCCCTTGATTTCCTTCGCCGCCGTTGCCGAACGCTGCGCCAAATTTCGCACTTCGGTCGCCACCACGGCAAATCCACGCCCGTGTTCTCCCGCCCGCGCCGCTTCCACCGCCGCATTCAGGGCCAGCAGATTGGTCTGAAACGCGATCTCGTCAATTACCGTGATGATGTCGGCGATCTTCTTGCTGCTTTTGTTGATCTCCCCCATTGCATCAACGGCCCGTTTCGTGACCGCCCCGCCCTTGTTTGCCGTGTCCCGGGCGGCCACCGCCAGTTGATTGGCCTGCTTGGCATTGTCGGCGTTCTGCTTCACAGTGGACGTCATTTCTTCCATCGAAGCCGACGTTTCTTCAAGCGCAGAGGCCTGTTCGCTCGTCCGTTGCGACAGATCTTCGTTGCCCTTCGTGATCTGCTCGGACCCCGTCGACACCGCTTCAACCGACTCGCGCACTGCGATGATCGTATCCACCAAGTTATGCACGACAGCGTTGACGCAGGCCTTAATCTTCTCCAGATCACCCGAGTACGTCCCAGCAATCTGCTGCGTCAGGTCATTCTCGGCTAACCGACCCAAGACAGTTTGCACTTCTGCAACCAGCCGCTCCATCTCCGCAGCCGTCTGTTTGTGAACTGTGATGTCCGTCGCAAATTTCACGACCTTGTTCACGCGGCCCTTGGCGTCGAGGATCGGACCGTAACAAGCCTGAAGCCAGATCTCCTTACCCCCCTTGCCGATCTGGCGATACTGTCCGGCTTCACACTCTCCCCGGTTGAGCCTCTGCCAAAATGACACGTACTCGCCACTGCTGGCGTAGGCCGGATCGCAGAACATCCGGTGGTGCTGGCCTTTGATCTCATGCAGGGTGTATCCCAGACAGCCGAGAAAGTTTTCATTCGCTGTAATAATCGTCCCGTCGACATTGAATTCAATGCACGCTTGCACCCTTCCCATAGCGGTCGTGACGCCGCTTAGCTCCGCTGCCTGCGCCTTCAGCGCTTGTTCCTGTTTGGCCGATGCACTCTCCAGCGAGTCAGCCATTTGGTTGAACGCCCTGGCCAATTGCCCGATCTCATCCTGTGTCGTGATCGAGGAGCGGTGTGTCAACTGGCCGCCTTGGAGCTTATGTGCCGCGTCAAGGACGTTCATCAAGTTCTTACTGATCACTTTGGAGACGAACCACACGGTGAACGCACCGATGAGGATCGCGCTGATGTTCAATATGCTCATGCCCCAATTGAGGTTCGTGCTGAGATCATGGCCGGATTGATAGCTTTCCTCCGCTTGCCTTTTGTTTTCCTCAACCAACCAGTCGACCGCGTCGTAGAGCACACTGATTTTCTCCGCCAGCTCGACCTTCTGAACTTCTGCCGCGGCGTCCTTGCTGTAATTGCTGCTGAGTTGCAACACTTTCTTACGCGCGTCCATATACTCGGGTATTTCGGCATTGAACTGTTCAAATACTTTCCTTTCCTGTTCCGTGACGATGAGCGGGACGTACTTCTCTAAAAGATCCGCTATTTCTTTGTCGAGCTCCGCGATGCCCTTTTCACGCGTGGCCATCGTGGCCGCGTCGTTCGCCAAAAGGTGCCATACGACGAGGTTGCTTCTGCCCAACATCTTCGCCCGCAGATCACTCATGATCGTAACCCCGACCAAGTTCGTCTTATAGATAAACTCCGTATTCGCATTCAGCTGATTCATGCCCACGATGGACAAGCCGCCAATGATGACAAGCAAGAGTCCCATAATCCCGAACCCACACAGCAGTTTGAATCTGATCTTCAGGTTATTGAACTTCTCGATCATGGACCCTCCTCCTGGTCAACCAGCCGGAGGCTTCGCGGGCCTTCGCATCTGCCATGCTCCTCCCTACGCCAATAATCCCGCCGCAGAGCATAGTCCATTTCTACACCGGCTCCCGCCGTTGTGTTCGAACTCCTCAAACGCGTCCCCCGCGCAGCGCTGACCTTTTCCGCTGCAGGCACTCAGAGCGACCACCACCTTCGACGTAGCCGCAGTCACCATCGGGTTGGCCCCGGATTGCGAGATGCCTCGGTCGACGGTGACCAAGTGGCTCACGACAGGCGAGTCCCCCACTCGGTTCACAAATAGAAGAAAGATTTTCCAC
>CAZJOQ010000001.1:31217-62379 GCA_964547625.1 uncultured Nitrospira sp. | reverse complement strand
GCTCTTTGAAGCGAAATGACTGTTTAGTCATCGCCAGGACCTCAACCGTACTCTCAAGGGCCTCCCGATATGCCGTCAGTCTTGGACAGTCCATCAGCCGACAGACATCTGCCTGTGACTGGGCATTGCCATCTGCTCGTCCCGCCATAACAGACCGAATCCCCGCAGCCAAGACCGCCATTTGCCCGACGCCTTGAGAGAGAAATGTCTCGAGCGACCACGCCAGATTCTTCTCGTTCGCCAGCGTCCCAGATCGCTTCATGATCTCCCGCACATGATCGACGGAAGTTCCCTGGCGATCGATTTCGTCTCGGGCCACCTCGGTCAGACGCAAGTAGCGGGCCTTTTCGACAGCCTGATTCACCGATCGGAGTAATTCCAACCAATCAACCGGCTTGAGGAGATAATCAGAGAACGCAAACCGGAGGGCCTCAACTGCTGTTTGAACTGAAGGATAGCCGGTCACCATCACGATCGAAAGAGTGGGAAAACGGGCGCGCACATCCCGAAGAAATTCGAACTCCATGTTGCCGGGCATACGGATATCGGAAATGAGCGCATCATGCTGGCTCGTCAACAGACGACTCGCTTCCTCCGAATCCCGCGCGCAATCACAGTGATAGCCTTCCTGCTCCAACAGCTTCGCAGTGGCGCTGCGAAAGGTATCTTCATCGTCGGCAAGCAGGATCCGTGGCATGTCCCTAGTCATGTAGCAAAACCTCCTTTATGGTATCTATCTGGCCATTCGAGCCCCCATCAGCCACGCGCCGTGGCAAGATGATGGAAAAGATCGATCCTTGATCACGCTGAGTCTCGACTTCGATCGTACCCCCCATCGCCATCACAAGGCTTTGGGAAACGGAGAGGCCGAGTCCCATCCCCTTCTGGTCTGCATCGCTTTTCGTCGTAAAGAAGGGGTCGAAGATGTGCGGCAACACATCGGGGGAAATGCCAGCCCCGTCATCAGACACGGCAATCTTGATATGACCGGTCTCTTCAGCGACCATTAGTCTGATCGTCCCACCATAGCTTACGGAATCGATGGCGTTATGCAAGAGATTCATCAAGACTTGGAGCAGATCGCTCCGGGGAACATGGAGTTTGATCACCGAAGGCTGCACATCAGCAACAAACGTCACGCCCCGCTGGGACATTCGTTTGGCAAATACACCTTCCAGATCGCGCACCATCACCTGCAAGTCGACTGCTTCGGCTTCTCTTGCCTCTTTCCGGTACAGTTGATACATGTTCTGAACGATCACGCCGACGCGTGCAATTTCCCGATCGATCATCCCGACAAATTCGTAATGTGGATGGCCGGGATCAATTGCTTCTTTCACAAGTAGGAACGCATTCTTAATGCCGGCGATCGGATTGTTGATCTCGTGAGCGACCCCGGCAGCCAACTGGCCGACCGCAGCCAATTTTTCTGCCTGTCCGCGGTGAAGCTCCAGCTTGGCGATTTCGGCAGTCCGTGCTGCAACCTGGCGTTCAAGCTCTTCGGTATGGCGCAGTCGCTCTGCCTCCAGAGACTTGCGCTCGGTAATGTCGCGGCCCGCTACGAGTCTGACCTCTTTCCCATGATACTGATAAGGCCGGACCACGACCTCCTCACCGGGAAATGTTGTGCCATCCTTGTGCCGACCTGTAGCTTCATACGGTCCGATCACATCATTCCGCATGTTGGACAGGACCAGATCTCGAGATTCGTCGGCGACGAGGTCAAAGATAGATCGGCCGACGAGCTCGCCCGGTTCGTATCCAAACATCCGCTCCAAACCCGGGTTCACTTCAAGCAAGACACCCTGATCATGAATCGCGATCCCATCGAATGTCGCATCGGTCAACAACTTGTACCGCAATTCGCTCGCGCGCAGCGCTTCCTCAGCGCGTTTGCGCTCGGCAATGTCACGCTGGAGAGACTGATTCGCCAACGCGAGTTGTGCCGTCCGATCAGCAACTCGCTGCTCAAGTTCGGCATGGGCGGTCCGCAGCTTCTCTTCAGCGATTCTGCGTTCTGTCACATCTGAGATGGAACCGACCATGCGCACCGGACGGCCAAAAGCATCCAATACAGCTTGGCCTCGATCATGAAACCAACGGTACCTCCCGTCCTTCATCCTCATCCGCACTTCGATATCATATGGTTCATGAGTTTCGAAGTGATGACGCGTAGCTTGGTGTACCCGATCGGCGTCATCTGGATACACCAGCGCAATCCGCGTGTCATATGTAGGGGTGAGGACGCCTACCTCAAGCTCGAACAGCTCATAGTGGCGGTCAGACCAATACTGCGCTCCTGTCAGAATATTCCAATCCCAGATGCCGTCGTTGGTGGCACGAACGGCCAATTCAAATCGTTCTCGGCTTTCACGCAGCGCTTGATCACTCCGCTTCCGCTCGCTAATGTCGCGGACATAGGCACAGTGAAACTCTTGACCGCCATAGGCCAAGAATGCCACCCGAATATCGATGGGGATCCGCCGTCCATTCTTTGTCAGATGGATCGTCTCCAGAGAAATCACCTTCTTCTCTCTGGTCTCTTTCCACCACCCTGGCCACACGGCAGGCGGAAAGTCCGGATTCAGATCGTGGACCGTCATGCGCAGGAATTCCTCCGCCGTATAGCCCAACATCGCGCTGGCGGCTGCGTTGGTATAGAGAATCCTGGCCTGAGGATCGATCCAATAGACCGCATCCACCGCTTGATTCATAGCGAAGCGCGTACGCAGAAGGCTGTCTTCCGCTAGTTTCCTCTCAGTGATGTCCCGCACGAACCAATAGTGGCCGGACAGTTTGCCCTTCATTATGTCCGGCTTAACCACCACGACGTGCTTGTGAAACAGGCTGCCGTCTTTTTTCACACCCCGGACTTCCGTCTCGGCTCTTCCGGTCGAAACCATCCGGGCGAATGCGGCCAGGATGGACGAGCGATCATCAGCATGTACCGTCATCTCCCAGGATTGTCCGACCAATTCATCCGGATGGTAGCCCAACAGGGCGGCATATTGCGGGTTCGCGAAGAGATAGCGCCCGGCCTCATCAACCTTCGAAATACCCTCCATGGCCAATTCGACGGCCGTGTGGGCTTCCAGGAGAGCCTGCTTTCGTAGGACACGATTGGCTTGAGAGAGCACAGCTGATTGCTTTTCGGCCTGCTGCTTCAATTTCAGTCGAGAATCCATCAACGCGCTTTGTCCTTTCAGCTTTTGACTAGCCACCAGTCGACTCCTGATGGCATAGTGCCTGCGAGGACGCCGTCGTCGTCATGAAGAGCGCGCAAAGCACCCGCACGGCCACGCCTAACGGCGTCACAAGATCACAAAGAACGGTGAGGATGGGAAGACCGATGGTCACCCAGAAGAAGAACAAAGCAGATGGACTGGTGCTGAAAGGACCCGGCATTCCAGTATTAATTGAATGCATCTCTTTCTTTAATAATTAGCTCTCCATACTTTCTACAGGCTTCCAAACACTTTGTCTATCAATCACTTTTCTGAGGCTGAACAGTTCTACCTATCTCACTATGGGCAAAGAGCTCGATGAAGGAATTTCAGTGGGGGTGACAGTCAAGTCAGGAAAATATCTGATCGAGTGGCTTGTTGATCTCGGCTAGCCTTTGAATGCCTCTCGACAATAGTTCCTTGATCCTGATCGCGTTCGAGCTAGGCGGCCGAGCCTCCTGTTGCAAAAACTTGCAGGTCCCCCTCCGTCAGGAGACGATCCATATCCAGAAGCGCCACGAGCTTGTCCCCAGATTTCCCGATCCCGCTCAAGAAACTCACATCCATCTTGGCGCCGAATTGCGGCGGAGCTTGGATATCCTTTTTATCGATATTCAGCACATCCGACACCGAATCTACGACCAAGCCCATGATCTTTTCCTTTATAACCACCACAATAATCACGGTAAACATCGTGTAGCCGATCATCGGCATGCCGAATTTCGTTCGCAGTTCGACAATAGGCACAATGGTCCCGCGCAGGTTCAGCACACCCTTGATATGTGGTGGGGTATTGGGAATTTTTGTCACGGCAGTGTAGCCTTTAATCTCTTGCACGCGGAGGATATCGACACCGTACAGCTCTTCCCCCAAATTGAACGTCAAGAACTGGCTGCCGTCGGTGCTCAGCCCAATCTGTTGATTCAGTTCTTTGGTAGCAGTTTCAAGCGCCGCTGCGGCCATGGAGTCCTCCTTCGTGAAGCGTAGCTCGTGAAGCGTCGGTCGCCCGGACTCGAGGTTTCTGGTTTCACGTTTCAGGTTGAGCTCTTCGGACCACCGCAATTCAGAAGGCGAACTTGAAACGAGAAACTTGGAACTTGAAACTGAGGCGCTTCGCGCCTCACGCCATCACTGGATCCTCTCGACGGGAGATTTCCAGCAATCCACGCACGTCCAAGATGAACCCAACCGTACCATCGCCGAGGATGGTCGCACCGGCAATGCCTTCCACCTTGCGAAAGTTTTGTTCCATACTCTTGATCACGACTTGTTGCTGCCCAAGAATTTCGTCCACCATCACCGCAACCCGTTCCCCCTCCGTTTCCAGGATAAGGAGAATAGCGGCGGTGGGGGTGGTGATCTCCGGTTCTAGCGCAAAGACCTCATACATCCGCACCACGGGCAGGTAGGTCCCGCGCACGTCGATCACTTCTCCCTTACCCACGACGGTTTTCACAGCGCCGGGCTTGGGTTGGATTGACTCCAAGATGGACAGCAACGGCACAATATATGTTTCTTGGCCGACCCGCACGGTCATACCTTCGATAATAGCCAGGGTGAGCGGAAGCTTGAGTGTAAAGATGGTTCCGTGTCTCGGCGTGGTCTTAATGCTGACGGTACCGCCCAATCCTTCAATATTGCGCTTGACGACGTCCATACCGACTCCTCGCCCGGACACATCCGTCACCTTCTCCGCCGTCGAGAAACCAGGCCTGAAAATGAGAGGCCAGATCTGGTCGTCCGGCAACTTTTCATTTTCACTGATCAGTCCCTGCTTAACGGCCCTGGCAACGATCCTGTCCCGGTTCAAACCACGACCGTCATCTTCGACGGTAATACAGATGTTACCGCCTTGATGGAAGGCATTCAGCCGAATCGTTCCAATTTCCTGCTTATCATTGTCGAGTCGCTCCTCCGGTGGCTCAAGCCCATGGTCGGCTGCATTCCTCACCAAGTGAGTCAGTGGATCGCCGATGGATTCGATGACAGTCTTGTCGAGTTCGGCTTCTTCACCAGACAATACGAGCTGGATTTTCTTGCCTGCTTTCCCAGCGAGGTCACGGACAAGTCGAGGAAAGCGGCTGAACGCCGTGCCGATGGGCAGCATGCGGATGCTCATGACGCGCTCCTGGATTTCGCGCGTATTCCGTTCCAGTTGGGCCATTCGCTCCAGCAGCACAGGCATGTGACTCATCTCGAAACGGGAGCCCAGGTCACTCAACATCGACTGCGTAATGACTAGCTCACCCACCAAGTTGATGAGCTTGTCGATCTTGTCGGTATCCACGCGAATCGAGGTCGTATCCGCCTTCTTCGATTGCGCAGCCATCTCCATCTTTCGTTGTTTCTGGAGGGCTTGCTCGACTTGTTGAGGGCTGGCGACACGTTGCTCGACTAGGATTTGGCCCACTCTCTTTTGTTGAGCCAGGGCTTGATCTAACGCTTCACGGGACACCACACCACTATCGACGAGAATTTCGCCCAACGGCTTCGGTGAGCCGTCGTCGGTTCCTGGTTGCAGGTTTTGAGTTTCATGTTGAGAGCTTGAACTTGAAACTTGAAACCCGGAATCTGGAACTGTGGTTTCCTCGATTATGAGCTTGCTATCCTCGATCACGAATTCAAACACTGCCTCGATGGCCTTTCTATCCTTTGCTGACTCCAATTGCATGGTCCAAGACAGATAGCAGATCTCTGGATCCATGGCGCCAAAATCCGGCAGTTTTGCGGTGTCGATTGCTACCTGTGACAGCGTGCCGAGGTTGCGCAATTCCTTGAAGAATTGCAGCGGATCTAGTCCTCGCTGAAACAGCCAGGCAGGCGGCGTCCAGGCGATGGTATAGACCCACGATCGGCCGGTTGCCGACACTGAATTTGACCCAGTGGCCTTGGTCTTCTCGATGCCTGAAGCAGCAAGACCGGCTCCCTGTGAGACCACCAGCTCGGCCGTAAGTCGCTGGACAGTTTCAGCGTCGATGGGTGAGCCGCTCTTCGCTGCCTCTACGAGGGACTTCAGACAATCCGTTGATCTGAGTAGCAAGTCGGCGTCCTGCGGCGTCACCACCTTCTGGCCATTACGGAGCAGATCGAGCAGAGTCTCCATCTTATGAGTAAGTTGCGCAATGTCGGTGAACCCGAACATACCGCTGGTTCCCTTAATGGAGTGTGCAGATCGAAAGATCTGATTCAGCAAGTCCAGGTCATTGGGGTTCTGTTCGAGTTTCAGAAGTCCTTCTTCGACGACCGCCAGATGTTCGGCTGCTTCCTCAAAGAATGCCTCTTGAAACTGCGCGAAATCGTTACTCATTGCGTCTCCGATGCCCGTTTCAGGTTTCAGGCTTCGAGTTTCATGCTATCGGACGCCCGCTTCCCTCAACTTGAAACACGAAACCGTCATGCCGGGATAACCTTCGCAATCGTTTTCAATAGAATCTCGGGGTTAAAGGGTTTCACAATCCACCCCGTAGCTCCGGCTGCTTTTCCGGCTTGCTTCTTTTCCAGCGCGGACTCCGTCGTGAGCATGAGAATGGGGGTGAATTTGAAGGCGCCCAGCTTTCGCAATTCTTTGATCAGCTCGATGCCGTCCATTTCTGGCATATTGAGGTCTGTGACAACGATGTCCATTTTCGGCCCTCCAGCAACCTTACTCACCGCATCTTTTCCATGTTCGGCTTCGATCACCTTGAAACCGGCGTTGGTCAGGGTGAAGGCCACCATCTGCCTCATCGTGGGTGAATCATCGACGATTAGTGCGGTCTTGCTCATGTGTTCCTCCGGCGTCGGTCTCTCAATCGCTCCGCCTGTTTAGCACCCACACTAAAACAGTGTCACTGAATCAGCTTCCTTGTTTGTTACGTCCATCGGCACCGGCTCTCCATAATCCGGCATCAGTGCTTGTTGGTGCAGGCGTCGCTCCGCCTCCATGCTGTAGTTCTGCTCGATCGACTCTAATGCCGCGATCGCTTTCAGATCCTCTTCGTTCAATGATCTTTTTGAGAGAACCTGCAGGCGGCCTTTAAGCTGGTCGAGAGCTCGACCGACATGCTCTAATTTCTGTCGTGTAATATCCTGAAACTGCATCGCCATTACGACCTTAGAAATATTGTCCGAACGATCCTTTGATGTCACACTCTGATCTACTGACGTGAGGGCTTGCAAATGTACCAGCAACTCAATGACGGCGTGCTCCGTCTCTTGAGTCACAGCAAACATCTGCGCTTTCAGAACAGGAATCATGCGTGTCGCGCTCTCGGCAAAAGCGCTCCAGGCCTGCAGGTGTACCTGAAGTGCCGATAGCGACGCATCACCAACAATGCTCGATTCGGCAGCTTGCTTGTCGGAGGCTCTCACCTCAATCATTGTTCTAGCTCCTGACCTCTTTCGTGAGCCGCAATCGACAGGTATGATCGAGACCCGTTCTGCCCACCTGTCCAACCCTCACCACTTGGCCGCTTTCACACATCTTACTGGAGACGTCACTCACTAAGTGGCTCGGTAAAACCTAATTGATTCAATTTTCCCTGGAGATCCTCGGAAATCCCCATAACCAGCATACAGGTCTGCCTCCGAGCCGATAGCATCAACTGAATCGCCGCTGTATCCACCCGGACAACTCGGCTGAGATCCAACGAAACGAGACCGTCGTTCGCCAACAGCTTGGCCAAAGAGTCCTTAAACTCAGCCACCTCAAAAATGGTGAGATCCCCGGTAGGAGCCAGATGTCTGGGGTTCTTCTCTCCTTGTCGCTGTATTTCAGTTGCAGGAGGATGAGTGGTCATCACGTGACAGACCTTTCCACTGCAATCCCTAGGTCACCGTGTCGGCTGCTCTCTACCGAGACTTGAGGCATCCAACCCCTACCCGGGGCTTATGGCGTTGGTAATCGCCCCGCGCCGGATAGTTCCGGAACTAACTGCGACGCGCTCGGTGACAGATCCTCCGTTGGTCGCCCGAATTCATCCACATTGTTTCCCGTCTCGAGTGTTGGAGCGAGGGGAGCCTGTTCGAGAATGACAACCTCAACCCGACGATTTTTGGCCCGTTGGTCTGAGTCGAGATTCTCCGTTACCGGCCTCGTGTCAGCATGTCCCACCGCGGCAAGATGGTTGGACGGTACGCCGTATAATTCCGACAGCACCCGGACGACCATCACCGCTCGAGCAGCCGATAATTCCCAGTTCGAAGGAAAGAGTGCCGTGCGTATCGGAACATTATCGGTATGACCCTCGACTTTAGTGTGCCGGTTGAGCTCAACTAGCGCTCCACTCAGGCCCTGAAGAAATGGTAGTGCCTCTGAACGCACCGCTGCTTCGCCGCTGTTGAATAGCAGCTGATCCGGAATGGTGATGACGATATCGCCATTGACTTTTTCGGTGATCCGCACCATCGACATCTGGGGTACCGCCTTGATGCTGTTGACCAGATTTCGAAGTTTTCTGACCACCACCTCCTTACTCCCAGGCGCATCCGGAGCGGTGAGTGCCGCTTTGCTGGCACTCAATGAAATGGGCGTAGGAGATGACGGGGGACTCACGATTGGATTGAGAGCCGCCTTGATCGATTCACTGACGGTTCGGTACTTTCCGACGTTGACGGAGGAGATCGAGTACATCACGACGAAAAACGCAAAGAGTAATGTAATAAAGTCGGCGTATGACACCAACCATCGTTCATGGTTTTCATGTTCCTCGTGCTTGTGCTTCGCCATTTAGGATCACCAAACGTGAAGCGTGGAGCGGTCACGGTTGGAGGCCTGAGGTTGGAAGTCGGAGGCATGCGCAGGAGCATCCGGCCTCAAACCTCGGACCTTAAACCTCCACCTTGCCAAGGAACGACGCTTCACTTCTTTGTCTCCTTCGTCCGTTCGCTGTGGGGCAGAACACCTTCTAACTTTTCCTGGAGCAACCGAGGATTTTCACCTTGAGCAAGTCCTACGAGCCCCATAATGACCAGATTACGAGCACCCGCTTCTTCCTTCAGTTTCAGTTTGATTTTGTTTGCAAGTGGTAGAAAAAATAGGTTCGCTGCGCCGACGCCGTAGACGGTGGCAACGAATGCCACCGCGATACCGCCGCCTAGTTTTGAGGGATCAGCCAGATTTTCCATCACGTGAATCAGCCCGAGTACCGCGCCGATAATGCCGACGGTTGGCGCATACCCACCGGCCGCTTCCCAGACCTTGGCTGCGATCACGCCTTGCTCCTCATGATGCTCCACTTCGATCTCAAGAATCTCGTGCACGGCTTTCGGTTCAGTTCCGTCGACGATGAGTTGAATCCCCTTTTTCATGAATGGATCTTTAATATCTTTCAGCTTTCCTTCCAGCGCCAGCAACCCTTGTTTCCGCGAGATATTGGCAAGATCCAGAATGATTTTAATCGTTCCCTTGTTATCGATATGCGGGCCTGAGATCGCAATGGACAGCGCGCCGAACGCCCTGATGACCACCGACAAAGGATTCTGTATACAAATGGCGCCGAAGGTGCCGCCGATCACGATGATGAAGGCCGTGAGCTGCATAATCGAGCCGACATGCCCACCCTCCAGTATTTGGCCTCCGATAATGGAGCCTAACGCGATCACTATTCCAAGAATTGTGGCAATATCCATTCGTCATCGCCCTCATGAATGCTGCGAGATTCGGTATTGACGGTTTCTGGCTGGAAGTTTCATGTTTCAAGTCCCAACGTGAGCTTTGAACTTGAAACCGGCAACTCCCCTCCCCATCACGAACCTGCAACCTGGAACTTGAAACCCGAAATCATGTAGCCCTATTTGAACCTGAATTGAGCCAGGATATCGTCCGCCGCTTGCTGTTTCATGGCCGTCTTTTTGGATTCATCGAGTTGTTTCAGTAGATGTCCGGCTGTCCCTTCGACGCCCGTGCTCTCCCTGTTCTGTTGAATCCCGACGATCACGACAAGTTCCACCAACTTGCTCTGCACGTCATCGAGTATGGTCACCAGTTTTTTGACCCGTTGCGCGACTAAATCCTGGAAGGACATCGTGGTCATGATGTCGGAGAGGTGCTTACCGTCTTCCACCATGACGGCATGGACTTTCTCAAGGCGTTCAGCAAGCTTCACATCGTCAACGGCCCGCAATATTTCCACGACCGCTGACAGGTCCTTCGCGATTCGATCCCGGTTATCCTGAATCACTTCCGTCAAGCGAATGACTTCGAGCGTTCCCTCTTCCGTCAGCTTGTTCCAATCGCTTAGGTGACCAGACGCCGTCGGCAGTTGTGTGTTGCTGGATAAGATTCCAGGGCTCGCCTCTGAGATTGCCTTCATCGCTCGCTCGACAAACCGAGCCAGCTCGCCAAGTTCTTCATAGAGCTTTTGCTCTCGCTGTTGCACGCTCCCTCCCGCTCTCCTGATAGACTTGATCGACTTGCCAGCCAAGGCCTACTTGAAAATCTTGCCGAGCTTCTCCTGCATGGTCTCTGCCGTAAAGGGCTTGACGATGTAGTTGCTCACCCCAGCTTGAACGGCCTCAACCAGGTTGCTCTGTTGCGCTTCAGCCGTCACCATCAACACGGGAATAGCTTTGAGCTTCTCGTCTGCTCTGATCGCACGGAGCATATCGATGCCACTCATGACCGGCATGTTCCAATCGGATACGACGAATCCGTACGTATCGCCCCGAAGTTTCTGTAGCGCTTCCTGTCCGTTTTCAGCTTCGTCACAATTGGGGAATCCCATCTGTTTCAGGATATTTCTTACGATTCTTCTCATCGTGACCATGTCATCCACGACGAGAATTTTCATGTTCAGATCGGCTGGCATGATGCCTCCTTTTTCTCGTTCGACTATTCCAGCACAGGGACATACTGTTCGCTATACCGTAGTGGTTGGGCGTCTTTGTGACACTCCAGCGCGTCACTTCCTATTCGGCACATGCGGCGAGTGACCTAAGCCGGAAAGAGTCGAGAGGTGCTCCGCGTTTTGGGCTAAAGCGAAAGAAGCGATCAACTCGCGTGGAAGCAGGTCGGCTTGAGAAATGGCAGGAACGGCAAAGATATGCCGACCGCTCATTTTGTGAGCACCGTGCGGGGCGAAGAATGAAAGAATTCTCCGTTCTGTCGGCCAACGGGATCACGACTCACGCCGCTCTCGCCTTGCCCGATCGACTGTGCATCCACTCATGAATGTCGCGGCGGAGAAAGCGCCAATGCTTTCCAATCTTCGATGCCGGCAGTTCGCCGACCCGCGCGAGTTTGTAGACGGTGGATTTCGGCACCCGAAGGAACTTTGCAACCTCCATCACGGTCAAGATTTCCCCGTCCCGTGCAGACGCACCATCCAACTGGTTCCCTGTTTCTGTAGGTCCATCACCATTCATGACACCTGAGGTATCGGTGGAGCGGTTTCAAAACTTGAGTCGGTGCTATACTCAAATCTCAGACTTAGAGGTCGGTTCCTTCCCACTGCATATGGATGAGTCATGTCCGTTCAGGTTTTTCAGACGCGAGCCGAAGAAGAAGAAGAAGTGCAACTCGGCTCAAACCGGTAGGAACTGATCACAATGGCACACATCATCTCTATCGCATCGGGGAAAGGAGGAGTCGGAAAAAGTGTGGTCGCAGCCAACCTGGCACTTGTCCTGGCCAGGAAGGGCAAGCAAGTCGTGCTCGCAGATCTCGATATTGGGGGAGCTGACGCTCATGTGCTGTTCGGCCTTCTCCATCCGACGCACACCTTAACCGATTTCCTCACTCATCGCGTTGAACGGCTGGATGATGTGGCTCAACCTCTGCCGATTCACAGCTCCTTGCGCCTGATCCCTGGAACGGGGGATACGCTGGCAACAGCCAACATGTCCTACTCGCAGAAGAAACGGCTCATCCGAAGTTTTCAAGACATCCATGCGGATGTGATTATAGTCGATATCGGAGCAGGTACCAGTTACCATGCTCTCGATTTTTTTCTGATGGCTGACCAGCATGTAGTCGTGGCCACGCCCGACCCGACCTCCGTTCTTGATCTGTATCGCTTCATTAAGTTGGCCGCCATTCGGCGCGTCTTATCGATGTTCTTAATGCGAGAGGTCATGGCGGAGGGTCTTGCCAATCGGGATTACAGCAGCGTGGAGGAAGTCTTGGAAGCGGCCGGCAAGACCGACGAATCTGGGCGGACACTCGCAGCATCGACCCTGAGAGCCTTTCAACCGGCCCTTGTCCTGAATCGCGTCTCAGGACGCGCACGCGTCAATGTTCCACAGCTAAAAAAACTGCTGAGGGAGTATGTCGGTGGTGATTTACTGTTACTGGGGCAAGTTCCTGATGACCCTGCAATGGAACAAGCGGTACGTGCCTACGTTCCGGTCATCCAACACGCCCCTACTTCCCCAGGCGCCACAGCGCTCATGAAGACAGCAGAAGCTCTGATGCAGCTCCTTTCGACTTCTTCCACTCAAGCAGCCTAGTTGACCGCTTAGGAAAGCCGATCCGAGACAGCCGCCTTACGGCGAGCTCTCAACTGTTCAGCTTGTGCTTGAAGAATGTGACGGATGAGGTGTTCCTGATCATCAGGCTTGAGGTCGACGAACTCGGTGGCAATGGCATACCCTTGACCACCAGCTTGCGGCATCGCTCGAATGACCCTGATGGTCGCCTTGATCAGTATAAACGGAGGAAGAATCAGCTTCAACGCAAGCTGATCACCAATGGATAATTCCCGATCCGATACGAAACCCACGCCCCCCCCGCTTAGATTGACATCCATCGGCCGTGCCATGGCGACGCTATCTGGTCGGCTGGCCGCCAATGCCTTCAGAATCACTTCGAGCAGGTAGTCTACCTTCATAATCCACGGCAAGACCGGGGACCCAACCAATGAATCGCCGGAGCGGGCAAGAAGGTCCGCTGTCGGTTTACCCACGGCAGTAGAAATTATGTCAGCAGTTGGAGCACCTGCCTCGACAGGAAGTGTGTGGCCGGACTCCATCAACAATCGATACTCCATCAGCACCCGGTCATCGATTCTGATCCATTCGCGCCGTTCGTCCTGGGTGGTCGTGGATGAAGTTTCCATTGATGTCGTCATGTGCGATGTCATGATCGTCTCACGCCTGATACTATGCGGCCAGACTCAGCGCCATGGCACAGGCTAACGCCGGTGGTCGCGGGGTATGGACCGCTATGCGGTTCCTTCCTTGAGCTTTCGCCTCCTTTAATGCAGAACTCGCAATGGTCATCCAAGCCACAGTGGAAGCGACGGCGATGTCCGGGATGGCCGCGAGACCGATGCTGACCGTCGTGCGGACCTGTCCCGTGTCATTCACAAACAGGTGTCGCTCTATACACTCGCGTAATCGCTCCGCAAGCACTTGAGCCCTGCGCCTATCGGTATGAGGAAGCATCACCGCAAATTTGTCGCCGTCGCATCGCCCCACGATATCGAGATCGCGTACCGTGGTTCGGAGGAGATCCGCTGCCGCCTTGAGGACATGATCGCCGGCTGACCGGCCAAGTCGGTCGTTGACCACTTCAAAATAGTCCAGCCCGAGCAGCAAGAGGCACGCTGGAACCTTATAGCGAAGCCCGGCCTTTAACTCACGAGCCACTGCGCCTTCGAATGCCTGTGTACATAATACCTTAGTGAGCGGGTCCCGTAGGGAGATGTCATGCGTGCGCCGACAGACATCAAGATTTTTCAAACAGAGCGTCAGAACCGTACCTACCGTATCAATCAATTGGCATTCCCACGCTGTGTAGGGCTGCGTACCTTTTCGTTGAACAACGAGAAGACCTTTCTCTTCCTCATTGATCATCAAGGGCATTTCATGGCCATTTCGTGGACTCCCATCAAGCTCACCTGACTGAACGGTCGAATCCAGCACAAGTGAGAGGTGTCGAGGAGGAACGAGTCGAAGCGGAATCGATTGTCGAGTACTGTCAGCAGGCAGGTAACCAAGCCGCCGAAGGAGGTAACGACGGAGACGTGCCTCCTGTTCTCGACTCCGGTCGTTGGCCCAGATCCTTACGTGGTCATGGCTTGACCGAGCGATTCCGATGACATCAGTAGGGATCGTTCCGGGCAACCCTTTCGCAAGGGTCCTGATGATCTCATTTTCATCTGAGCATTTGGCGAGTTCGGCAAGGAGCTGATGGAGCGTTGCGAGCTGTTGGGTTGACGGCAGTGTGTCGTGATCTGGTGATCGTTGCAGATCAACTGGGGATAGCTCTTCGCTTGCCATTGCCCGTTCCTAGTTCGACTAGGCTTCCACGGACATCGCCTCGGGTGCTGAAGCCGGCACACCGAGCCGTTGACGTAGTCCTTGTAGTCGGTGTCTTGTCATCGTCGCCTGGCCTAACAACGACGTCAGCACGGCTTGTGCGGTCTGTACCTGGTCGCGGACCTGGCTATCCCACTTGAGGACTTGTTGCGCCTCAGAGACCGGCACCCCCGCCGATTCCAGTAGAACCCCTCGCTCACGATAGCATTGGATGACCACATCCCACTGCCCCAATCGAGCGGCCTCAAACGCGGTCTGTGTGAGTCGCACGATCTCAGCCTGATGGTTGCCGCTCATCGACTTCATCGCACGCCTGCCAATCGAGGCTGCTGCTGAGCGGCGACATCCCGCCACGCCTCGCGCAAGGTGCTGAGACAGCGCAGAGGCGCATCGAGCTTGTTCTCATTATTCCTGGCATTGGCTTCGACGAGCTCCGCCAACATGTAGTCGTACAACCTCCGCAGTGACCTTGCGATGTCTCCGCCTTGTTCGTAATCGAGTACGCTGTTCAGCTCTCCGATGATCGCAATAGCCCGCCCCAGATGCCGTGCCTTCTCTCGGACATTCTTCGCCTGGATCTCACGTCTGGCAATCTCAATCGATTGGATCGCACCGTCGTATAGCAACACGATCAACTGGACGCCGGAAGATGTGACAACCTGAGTCTGTTCATACTGTCGAGCGTACTGAGTGAGCATGGCCGATCTTCCCCGTTTGTTTATTGATTCGATGAAGATTGTGATTGGAGGAAACTACTTTGCCCCTGGAGCTGCCGCAACAGCCCGTCCAACGCGGCGAATTGACGCTTCAGCCGTTCTTCGTATCGACTCAGGGCATCCTCCTGCCTGGTGATGTCCTTGCCGACCCGGGAGATCTCGCTGGTTAAGCCATTTTTCCGAAGCGTGAGAGCCCCGCCTACGACATCATTCAACGCGTCTACAGCCGACACGAGAGATTGGGCCAAGCCAGTCGCCGCTCCTTGGTTGGCAAAGAGTGTCTTCACTGCGCTGTAATTTGTGCTCAAGGCGGCGGTCAGCCGTCCATCGTCAACTGTCAGAGTTCCATCTCGCTCGGTCTTGAATCCGATTTGCCCGACACTGCTGTAGGTGGTAGCTCCGCCGACAGTGGATGAAAGGGCCGTTCTGAGTTGAGCAATCACGGTTCGGACGGACGACTCGTTGAAAAATACCCCTCCCTGCTTCGTTATCACGTCGTAGTTGGTCCGTTCATTGATGAATTTGACTACCTCGTTGTATGCCGTTGCTAAGGCTTTAATGTTCGTCTTGACGGCATTCAGGTCTTGAGACAAGCTCACCTGAACCGTCTCCGCTCCTGTCGCCTTTGCGAGCGTGAGCGACAGTCCTGGGATTGCGTCGGAGATCGTATTCGAACTCCGTTGGATCGTCAGGGGACTGAGCGCCTGATCCCCGATCTGAATCTCCGCATTCTGCGCGGCAGAGAGGGTATCGTTTCCGCCGGTACCGCTGCCGTTTAGAAGGTCTAAATCCGTACTGTCAGCCACAATGGTAATCGCGTGGTCACTGCCCGTGTTATTGGACGAAAGAGCCAAGCGATACGATGGTCCGGCCTCCGTTCCAGTGTTGATCAATGAGGCCGTCACACCAGCTCCAAGATCATTAATCTGATCCCGTAAGTCTGTCAGGGTGGCTGTGGCTCCCAAATTCACGGTTTGGTTCGCTCCAGACCCCACCTTGAAGGTAAAGGTAGCTGATCCACCGCCGACGATGTCCGTGATCTCGGATGAGACGGCTTTGGCAGCCTTACTGACGATTTGATGGGATTGTGCAAGCTGAACGACCCGAATGCTGTAGGTTCCCAATGTCCCTGATGAAGAGGCCGAGACGGAGAGCGCCGTTGAGTCCGTCACCAAGGCTGTCGTCTTATCGAACGACGTCGAAAGCCGGAGCGCCTGGGAGGCGCTTTGAAATGCCGCCACTTTGGTCCTCACAGTGGTCAAATCTGTGAGTTTAGTGTTGAGATCATCCCTTTTTTTGGTCAGTCGACCAACCGGTAGCTGTGCGACCTTCACCAGTTGATCGACAACCTGACCAAAATCCAGCCCGTTCCCTAAGCCTCCAAAACTTATCGTCGGCATCGCACATCCTTGTGTGTCAGATCAGACATGTTCCTCAAAGAGTAGTCCTTTGTGATTCGCCAAGTTCTTGGCGAGATCGATCACCTCCTGAGGCGGGATCTGTCGAATCACTTCTCCAGAGTCTCCATGCAAGATCTTGACAACGACCCGATGAAGATCTTGATCCACTTCGATCCGCAGCTGTGATCCCGATTGTTGCAGAGCTTCTCTCACCTTGCCCACGGCTTGTTCAAGCGCCCCACGGTGCGTCGGTGACGCAGGACTAAAGTCCGAACCGTGCGTACGCTCGGCCATGCCCGTGTTCGCTGGAAGCACATCAGCCTGACTCGTGCGGTTAGCAGTGGTCGGGAGATCCACCTTCGATGTAACATTGGCGATCATGATAACCCCCCTTTATCACTCCGTTCACCGGGCCCCTCTCCTATTAGGGAGAGGGGCGGCGGACGATGTGCTGCCCCTATCCTCTGAGCAAGGCCAGCGCCTGTTGCGGGAGCGTATTGGCTTGTGCCAACGTTGCAATACCCGCCTGCACCAAGATCTGGTTCTTCGTGAACACAGATGTCTCGAGCGCAATATCGGCATCTCGGATCCGCGATTCTGCAGCCGTGAGGTTTTCACTCGTGACCTGCAGATTGGCGATCGTCGCCTCAAACCGATTCTGAATTGACCCATATTCGGCTCGCGCGCTCGCAATCGCGCTGATCGCATTGTCGATGTTCGCTAACGAACTCGTCGCATTAGCGGAGGTTGACACGTTCACGCTAGCCAACCCCAATGACGTGGTGGTGATATCGTTGAGGTCCAGTTCCAGCGTATTCCCCGCGCCGCTGCGGAACCCGATAGCGATGGAGAAGCTGATCGTGCTGCCGCTGGTCAGCGCCTGACCGTTGAATTCTGTCACTTTGGCGATCCGGTCGATTTCCGAGCGCAGGGCGACGAATTCTTGATCGATGTAGGACCGTTCCGTATTACCCACCGTCCCGCTCGCGGCCTGCGAAGACAGCTCGCGGAGCCGAGCCAGCAACGAGCCGATCGTCGCGGCCGCGCCGTCGGCGATCTGCGTGAGGCTAATGCCGTCCGAGGCATTTCGCGTCGCCTGGTTGATACTGCGAATCTGTGCCCGCAAGGACTCAGACAAACCGAGGCCCGCCGCATCATCCGCAGCTCGTGTCACCCGAAGGCCGGATGACAACCGTTCCACAGAACGGTTCAAACTCAGGGTGCTAATCGAGAGGTTCCGCTGAGCCGCGATAGACGCGGGGTTGTTATTAATGATAAGAGCCATTGCTCTTCCTCCTTGAAACTAGAACACCATCCGTTGCTGTGCTTCCGACATCCGTGCAGAAGCCGTATTCCCTTACGCCTATTCGTGGCGTGCTTGTCTTATCGGCCGATCCCGAGGGAACTTGAGCCTGTCGAGCAACTGCCAGAGAGCGGAATAACGGTTCGGCAACGGATTAGAACGAAGAGGGCCATCTCAGGACGAAAGTCTTGGCAGGATTTCGTATTCCAGCAGATCGGCCATACGAACCGTATCGCTGAGGTGCCGCGCGCCAAGAAGCTCTTCTATCCATCCCGCGATAGTTCGAACATCTGAATCAGCCGCAGGATTCGGGGCGCTGTGTCCGATTAATTCCAGCAGATCGGCCACCTTACCTAACCACCGATCCAGCGAAGACAGGTCCTGCATCCCCAGTCGGAGCTGACTCACCAGGGAGTGTCCTTCCTGGATAACGAGCTCACGGTATCGGTTGATCGTTCCGCGGGCGGCATGGATGAGCTCCGACTGCGTCAGCGACGTCGCAACAAGATTGCCGAACTTGGCCGACGGCTCTTGGAGTAGCCCCGGGTCGAGATCACGATCGGTAAGTTGACGACGATCGAGCATCATAGTGGTCACAATACGCGCTTTCGCATGTGCCCGCTCGCTTAGCTCAGCGAAAACATCCCCTAATGAGGCATCGGTCGCCGCTCGCCATTGATCGTCATCGAGTCTGATTTGCATGAGAAGTCTCCTTATCCAAACATGGATTCACGCGACCTGCTGGACCGGACCCGCATGGCGCATGGTCGACCCAGGACCAAACGTGAGACAAGTATCGTTTGCATGCGCACCGAACAGACGTCGTTGGATGTCCAAAGCCCGTAACAAGTATGTTCGATAGGCGCCTGCGTGATGACGCGCAAGGTGGTCCAACCCTTTGACGTTGTCACTTTGGAGTTGTCGCAGAAAAGCAGCCGCGATCGGCGCCGTTGCGGCACTGTTCATGCCGACGAGATGGAGCCGTTCTTTTTCCACGCCCTGTTCCTGCTGAAGTTGTTTCACTTGCGCAAGGTTGATGCAGCCTTGGCCGACTAGACGAACGATCTCGTCGGCTCTTCGACAGGCGGTTTCCAGAAGCGGGATTAGACGCTGAATGGATTTCCTTGCCTGCATTGCATCGGGCAGAGGTCCGACAGCAGCAGGAACGTTGCTAGAAATCCCGGTGTGCGTTTCATACCAATATCGACGCCAAAAAGCGGCATACCATGCGGTCACAGAGGATTCTGTTCCCACCTTCAATTGGAACGTTCCCAATCCATCCTCGTCTACATCGGACATATATAGCCGCGCTCCTGCAACTTGCGATGGAGATGGGGTGCCCTTCAGTACATGGAGCAGCAGATCCGCCACAAGGTCCGAAGAAATGCGATCTTTGCAGGCCTGGTGGGGACAGACCTGATCGAACCCGCAGGGAGCACAGTCGAGTTCCGGCTGAATCACCCAATGGCCCGTCCCATATGGTCCCGTTTCCTGAAAATCCACATGTCCAACTGAAAGGTCAATCACCGAGGTTCCCGCCGCAACGCCGACATGCATGGGGCCTGTATCGTTGGTCAACAGGATTTGGCACTCTGCCAATAGCGCGGCAAGCTGGTTCAAGGTCGTGCGGCCTGCCAGATTCTTGACTGGATTCTGCCCTCCCGCCTCTCGGTAGGCCCGCATCACTTCAGCGATCGTCGTCTCCTCCTCGGAACTGCCAATGAAAGCGAGCCCTCCCTGCCATTGTTTACTGAGCTGCGCCAGCGATATTCCGAACAGATGAGGTCGCCAAGCTTTCATAACATCACTGGCGCCGGCTTGAACGGCAACCCACTGGGACGATCCTGCCAGTACCTGTCTGGCCCAGGCGCGATCTTCGGCTGGAATCGTGATGTGCAATGGGGTAAACGCTCCGTGGCCGCTCCCACCCAACGCGTAGACATCAACAAGATTGAATCGATTGAACTGGCGAAATTGGTGAAAGTCACAAAAATACGCCATCCATGCATTATCGACTACCATCCCGCCGTCCCATGCGCTTCGCGCCCCGCGAATGTCCTGAGCTCCGATCGCCCCCGCCAAGAGCGCACTCGGGCGATTGAAGGTCAAATTGATGACACGATCATACTGACGTTCGGTAAGCGGCTTCACCCAGACATTCACGTCTTGGTAGAGCGAGATCACATCTTTCAGCGCTGCGCGACTCTCATCGATCAGAGCGTGGAAATCGAACGGGATCACCTGGCGCAATCCTTTTAACAACGCCGCGACCGGAGCAAACCGTCGGTCTACGACCAGATCCACTGCAGCTCCTGGCCATTCTTCCTGAAGTCGGTTCAACAACGCCCCCATTTGAATAAGATCGCCCATCCGTGTAATGTTGATAATCAGCACCTGCCTGGTCATAGAAGATCTCTGGTTTCCGATCGATAACTGTCTAACATCAGAACCAACAACTCCTCTCGGCTCAGTTCCCGCCCTGGTGCTCGCGCCCGGATGTCCGCAGCAAGATCCTTGAGCTCGACTCGTTGGCCTGAAGGAAATCGATTCAGCAATGGACCGAGCTCGGTCGCTGAGTCGGTCCGCTGCCTGAGCTCAGCTGCAGACCGCTCGCCTCGCAAGATCGAACCAATTCTATCGGGCTGCTGCATCCCGACGGCAGCCAGCAGGTCCTGCATCCGGTGCCGATAGGTATGCTCCCGCAGAACTTGCCGGCGAGCCGCATCGGCATGGGCGCATCGACCACCTGAATCTTTGAGCCATGTCCGAATCAAGGACGGCACATCGTCAGGGCTTCGAAAACACACCATTGCCTCCTGGGAAAAGAGTTCGGGAAGCAGCGTCCTTTCATCGACGATTTGGAAGGCCCCGCATGCGGCTAATTCAAACGTGCGAGGGTTGACGAAATCTGGATGAGCGTCCAATCCTGTGCCAGAAGAGGAATGAAGATTCAGATTGACCGCTGTCCCATTGAAGACCTTTACACAGGCGTCTGCATCGATCCGGGCTCCGTTTCGTTGGAGGACACTGGAGAGATCCCTTGCGCCATCCCATTCGTTACCCCACAGCTTGAACGTCCATTCCTTGGAAAGCCACCGAGGCAAGAGGTGACGTCGATTGTCATACCCCGCTCCGACAAATGAGACGTCGGATCCGTATTCCTGTTGTTCACCGGCCGTGAGCGTCACGGGACGATGAACGGCCGGGTCCGCCGCCATGGGGAGATAGTGAACTTGCGCAGCACCTGCCCGCTTCAACGCCTCGATGCATTCTCTCTGTTGAATAACGAACCAATAATCGTACCCCCCGGCCAGTTGTCGCCAGTACGTGAGATGTCGATAGTTTTCCACGAACCACATCGCCGTCGTAAATTTCTTCTTGCGCAGATGTTGCAACACCGTCAATGTCAATGGCGCTTGAGCGATGGCCAAGACTAGATCAGGGGGATCCTCAGCGATCTTCGCGATCGTACTGACACTCAGCACATCGGCAAAGCGGCTCTGCACCATCAGCCGATACCGTTCCTCTCGAAATAATCCAAAGGCCTCATAACTGCTGTGATGAACGCTGTGGTCGATCCCGGTGACCCGATGCCCTAGCTCACTCAATGCTCGGACGACATAACGGGCTATCGGGAGTGACCCACCATAGATAGGGCCGACCACCGCAACGTGTAGTTGGCCCCCTGCCTTTCCGGCTACGATTCGGCGCAAGCTCGCTTCAAGCCGTTGGTGCTCATCGGCATGTAGTCTCGCCGCCGGGCGATAGGTAAAAAATCGAAGTGGTGCCGATTGTGAGGCCAACCGCTCAGCCATTTCGCTTGGTGTGCCCGTAATCCACTGAATCGTGTTGACCCAGGATTCAAGCGGCCTGGCTCCCATCGCATCCTTCAAGACCGACACATCGGGCACGACGACCGCGAGCCGCAACCCAGGCGGCTTGATTAGTGCCAACGCCTCCACGTGATAGAGTAAACCGACTCCGAGAACCACACCGAGTTCCGCTGTCTTCCATTCACCGACTTGTTGCTCGGCCCAAGATCCGGCTTCTTTACGCGGATCGTATGCGCTGTGAATCCATTGGCCACCATGTGTGGCTGAGGGAGCCCCTTCACGCGAAGATACCATCGTGAGAATACTCCCACAGCTATCTTTTATGGCTGCAACAAGAGCCGGGTCGCTATGGTGAAGTCTCGCTAGGTTATGATTCAGGTACTCCACTGGATCCTCTCACGACACCGAAGACGGTTGAAGCTGCCGCCAGGCTCGTTCTCGCTGAAGCGGTTCGATCGGCTCGTGTCCTGCCTCGACATAGTACGCGCCCCAGTGATCTCGGTAACTTTCCCACAGTGACCAGTCCGCGACAGTCGCGTCGTAGTGACCACGCAACAACGCGATCGTCTCCGTGATGGGCCACCGACTCGGCTTCACCGCATCCATCCTGTCCATCCCGCCACGTTCTACTTGCCATACCCAGTGATTCGGTCCATACGGGCCCGTTTCATGAACACGAGCTCGAGCGAAATACCAGCCGATCACCCGTGTTCCCACCGCGGCAGCGAGATGAAGCGGGCCGGTATCAGCCCCGATCACGATCTGACATCGTGTCAGAAGACCCGCCAATTGGATCAGCGAGAGTCTTCCAGTGGTGTCCCATACACGCCCCAGGAGAAAGGGAGGGAGCGATCCCTGAATATACTGAGCCCGTTCCTGTTCCTGCTGATCTCCAACCAACACAATGTGACTAGCCGGAAGCATCTCCAAGCACTCGGTAATCATACGTTCCCAAGCTGCAACCGGAACCAGTCGCTCTTGATCTCCTGCGCCGACAAGTACACCGATCCACGGCCCCTCGGATTGCCCTATCGGATCGAGATCGATGGGAAGCGCCGTCTCTGGTACCCGGATAGGCATGATCCGTTTGGGTGGCGGCATGCCGCACATTCCGCAAAATGCATCCGCTAGGTGAATACGATTGCCCTGCTTCGTCGTGGCCACACGTCGAATGTACAAGGCCCAGGGCGATAATTGCTGATCCAGAGGCCCTCCGGTGACGGCTCCGATGTTCTCCCGCGCAAGTAGCGAACCCGCCAGGATCGATCGCGGATGCTGGTTCAGCACAAACGCCTGGTCATAGAGGTTTTCCGTCATCGCCTGAAGTTCGGCATCAGCCTCTGCGATGTGGTCGGAACGTACCTCCGCCTCGGCACTGGTTGCTCGTCGATGCCACGCAGCTCCATCCCAGGTTATGACGTTGGAAATTCCAGGCAGCAGCCTGCCGATTGAGGCCAGCTGCGCCGGACACAAGAGGTCCACATCCCAATCTCCACGAGATGCTTTCAGAGCCGTGATCGCCGGGATCGTTTGAACAAGATCGCCCAATCTGGCCAGTTGAATAACAAGCGCTCGTCTTCTCATTTCGTTAGGAAGACGCGGCTTCGAGGGCCAACGCCGCTTCCCTCCCCATTATGGCCTGTCCAAGTTGATCCAGTCCGTCATGACCCGGCGCCACCTGCCGGAGGGCGTCATATTCGCGACGGGCTTCCTCGATCTGTTCACCCCGCAACAGAACGCTTGCGAATGCAAATCGAGCAGCCAAGTCGCCAGGATTTCTCCTGACATAACTGCGCAAGTGTTCGCCTAACTCTTGCCATCGGTTTTGTGCCGTCCCTGCTCGGAGCAACCAATGAATCGCCTCCGCGTCATCGGGGTGTTCGGCCAATACCTGAAGAAATCGCTCCCACGCTCCTTGCGTGTAGGCCCTTCCCATCGCCGCCATGCCCATGCCCATCAGACACTTCCTATGCTCGGCACCATGCCTCAAGGCAGCCGAGAACGCGGTTTCAGCCTCCCCGTACTGCTCGCGTTGTATGCAGAGAACACCGCGCAGCATCTGACCTTCGGCATCGTCGGGAGATGTAGCGAGGAGTATTTTTAGATGCTGCTCCGCGGCGGCGAGATTCTCTTGCATCATCAGCGCGCGCGCGAGTGATAGGCGCACGCTGGGCGCTTCCTTCAGCTCCAGATACCGCGTCAGAAAGGATTGCTGTAAGACCGGATCTTGAAGCTTCTCACAGATTTTGGCCGCCCAGAACAATACATAGGGGTCTCTCGGCCAATCTTGGCCACAACTCAATTCCCGCCTGACTCCGGCCCAATTTTTCTTGCGAGCGGCGGCTTGCGCAGCCGCCACATGCGCCCATGCAGCGCGATCCCTGACATCCTCCAACATTCGAATGCTCCCCATACATCGGCCCTCTGTTTCGGTAGCGACGAGCTTGTACCCATCGATGTGGTAACGCAGATCTTCGTCGACCAGCCACCAGTGAGACTTCCATCGTTCGTGCAGCCGGACGGCGTTGGGCTGATCATGCTGCTTGCGGCCAGGGGTTTGGCTTTCGAGATGATAAAGAACGCTCCGAGGCTGATACACGATATGAGCTCCTCGCTCCCCCGCTTTGAGGCAGAGATCGACATCCTCGAAGCCGTTGTGGAACCCTTCGTCGAAGCCGCCCAGCTCCATAAAGAGCGACTGGCGTATCAACAAACATGCCGCGGTGACAACTTGATATTCGCGTCGCTGATTCACGGCGGGCGAATCGCCTGAGAAGCCTCTATAGATGTGATAGGGAAGCCCTTCTAACCGACTCAGGACTACACCGGCATGCTGGATGGTCCCATCTGGATACAGTAGCTTGCTCCCCACGATGCCCACCTCCGGGTATCCCTCAACTTCGCTTACGAGAGCCTTCAACCAACCCTTCAATGGGATGGTGTCGTTATTGAGAAAGACCAGATATTTCCCGCGCGCGGCCTTAGCACCCTGGTTACAAGCCTTAGCAAATCCTAGATTTTCCTGATTCTGAATGACCTGAACATCCCCTGACAATGAGGAGAGATATTCCGCCGTGCCATCTGTCGAATGATTGTCCACGACGATGACTTCGTAGGACGACTCGGTAGTCACCGCCGCCAGCGCCGTCAGGCATTGCACCGTGAGCTCCAGTTTGTTCCATACAGGGATGATAATGCTGCACGTAATACCTTCTCGATCGCACGACCTGGAGGCAAAGCGTTGCAGCGAAGCCTCATACTCCGTGACCAGCCGGTGGTGTCGCTTCTCCAGCGCGAATCCCAATTGCCGGAGAATGTCGTTTACGAAGGTAGCCCAGCCAGTGGTCGTCGTCGACGGGAACGCCTGATACTGCAAATGGTAGAGCCCTCGGAACAAGACCCAGCAGAGCGGCACTTCACTGGCATGCACCCATTCCTGGTCGAACGTATGAAGTCGGCCGCGGTCGTCCCGAACCAGGTTGAATGGGATGCAATCGGCAAAGTTCCCCGGCAGCAGAGCATCCATCCATGAAAGACGACTCGCCTTCACCGATGCGTCTTGCACAGGCCACGTTGCGTGTTCGAGCAACAGCCATACCCACGGCCGCAACCATACCGCAATGTCTTGCACCGAAGCTCGCCGGGCGATCAGGCGCATTAGCTCGGTCGAGAATAGCGTCCCACCATGGTAGGAGCCGACCGCCTGAATCTCCTGACGCCAGGTTGTATCCATGGGTTGGTGCTGCCCGTCCAACAGGCGACGTCGAAGTACCTTGATGCTGCCGTCGGTCTCCGGCACGAAGGTGGTTTCCACCCGCAAGCTCGGTCGGCGGGTCGGGGCTGAATAGTGGGTGGCAAGCCACGAGGTTCCACGAGCGGTCCCGCGAGTGGCCGCCACCAGAAACGAGTTGGCCAGATCCAGAAGCAGGCCGTTGCGCTCTAGTGCCTGGGCGGCGAGGTTCTCCGGAAAGATCGGGCGCCAGTCCCGTGTATAGTCGCGGCTCAAGATCCGGGTGAGCAGATCGGCAACGTGGAAGGCCGGAAACGATCGTGCGAGATCGCTGACGATCACCTGCGGCAGCTTGTAGTCCGGATAGGGATAGAAAAACTCTGTCTTCTCGAAGCCGGCTTCCTCCAGCCGTTGGCGGAGCTCATTTCGACCGAAGGTCACCGCCGTCCCAGAGCCATACAGATCCCCTACGCCATAGAATGGCTGTCCGAGGTGGTCCTCGGAACTGCCCGCGAAATATTTTAGGCCAAGCTGGTTCTCGATGGCGATGAGTAGCGTCCCACCTTCCTTGAGAAACGACCGGGCTTTGCTGAGACATGCCCCGATGGGATCTGCTCCGGACATGAACAGAGGGGAATACTCCAACACCCCGATGAGCGTGACGATATCGTACTGCTCCTCCAAACAAAGCGTCGCGATATTGTCCGCAACTATACGGACGTTGGACAGGTCACGGCAACGCTCCGCCGCGATGGCAGCACGTCGGACACTGCCTTCCACCGCCGTGATCGCTGCTCCCGATTCGCCCAGCACCCTAGTGACGGCCCCGCAGCCACACCCCAATTCTAAGACCCGACTTTCTGCAGGAAGGTTCAACCACCGGAGTAGATTTCCGCGTCTCGACGATAGGTGATACTCAGTCGGCCAGTCGACGATCTCGCGTTCCAACTCTGTTGATTCGGATGTCAGGTCGCCGGTATTTCTAACTATGGTCAGGATGCGTTCCTCCGTGTCCTTTCCATCGGAATACGCGATGCCGCTGTAGTCGTCCCGACGCCAGATACGGAGCGCAGAATCGAAACGGTAATCCAATGGCTTGGCAGGAGTGGCGAGATTCGCTTCCACAGCGACGATCGCCGGCTCCCGGCCCTCCCAGGCAGACTCAATAGCGTCCATAATGCGAGCAGCGCTCTGCCCAAGGCAGGTAAACTGTTCGTCGCGGAGCCGGGCCGTGTCGAGCCGCGCCTGATCAAGGTTGGCAAGGACATCTGCGACCGTGCGCTGCAGTTCCGCGCGAGTCGTCTTGACGGGAAAATCAAAGGGAATCATCGCGTGGCGCGGTGGGTTGCGGTCCGGGATCAGCCAGTCCGACACGGCCACGACCGGAATGCCCAGGAGCAAGGCCTCCACCATGACGCTGGACTCTTCGGTGACGAGCAGGTCCGCGAGCCCGAGGCACGGCATGATGCCGAGATTTGGATCGAGGATATAGACATTCTCCGCGCAGCCGCGATGCAGCTCGTTCATCCGCCGAATGTTTTCTAAGACCTGCGGATAAGCCTCCGGCCAGGGCGCCTGTTTGAGCAGCAGATTCACCGGCAGGTCCCGCAGGGACCGAACGAAGTCATCCTGTTTGCCGTCGTTTTCCCAGGAAGGAGCGTAGAGGACGGAGCGGCGGTGTCCGACATGCAGACCATCCCTGAGCGCGGTCACATTGCGTTGAAAGGACTCCGGATCTCGGAAGATGACATCCGATTTCGGCCACCCTAGTTCGTACACCCCCAAGCGAGGACGCGCTTCCGGCTGCCAGGCACAAGCCTGCCAACGCTTGCGCCAGGCCGGCCCGGGCAGTACCCCAACGTCGAATCGGTTCCATGGCTCAACTCGCCAGAAGTCGGGCCACATGTCATGCCTCTGAGCCAGGTCATGCAGGAGGATGGCTGACATCTTGGCGTTGGAAGGATCCGGACGGTGGGAACAGTAGATACCGATCTCAGCCGCTTCATCCATGCGATCCGTGAATCGTACCCGGTATTGGCGCCGCTCAGCCTCCTGAGCTATAGGCTCTAGTGTTTGTCGTTCGATCTCGTCGGTGTAGAAGAATGAGATTAGTGTCCGGCGGTTCATTGACGTCCTCGTAATGATGTGAAGTGACGGTCTCTTCTTCGCTTCATCCTTCTGGGCAACGCCCGTTCTCATCGCGGCTCCGAACAGAACCACCCCCTTCGCTGAACAGCGCAGGGGAGCGGCGGACAAGCCTTCTTGCACATCCTGGCGCGCAGAGATGTGATTTAATGCACAGCTATTCCCTCTCCAACATGCCGGTCGGCTGTCGCCAACGAACCGGTTAGGTCTCCACTCGGCGGTTCCACGATCCCCGATCGAGTTGGGATCAGCTTCAGGATCTCGGGTATACCAAGGAGGCCGGATTCCGCCTCCGTGGAACGACCGCTGGAGAGGATCTCATGCGCGGCGCGTTGCATGGCGGGATAGGCTGCACGCAACAGATGGTTGGCATAAATCACGATGTTGAATCCGCCCGCCGCAAGAGCATCCGCCGTTGCCGTGTGATAGCTGGTCGGCACACAGATCAGAGGAACAGCGGGAAATTCCTTCCGGAAAACCTCGGCAAACTCTAGGACTTCATCAGGTGTTTTCATCAGGCTGTGGATCATGATGCCATCGGCGCCCGCTTGGACGTAGGCCCGCGCCCGCGCCAAAGCATCCGGCAATCCTCGGCCGAGAATGAGGCTCTCGCACCTCGCAATGATAAGGAAGTCCTCGCTGACCCGGCTTCTTCGTCCGGCTCGGATCTTGGCACAAAACTCCTCCACGTCCTCCTGATACTGAATCACACCCGTGCCGAGCAGAGAGTTCCGCTTGAGCCCTTTCTTATCCTCGATGATCACGGCCGAGATCCCCAGGCGCTCAAGGGACCGGACGTTGAGCTCGAAGTGTTCCAGCTTGCCGCCAGTGTCGCCGTCGAAGATCATGGGCTTCGTGGTTACTTCAAAAATGTCGTTGACGTTCGCCAGACGGCTACTAATATCGACCGCCTCAATGTCCGGCTTCCCCTTCGCCGTAGCGTCTGCAAGGGAACTGCACCAGAATCCGTCGAACTCACGGACTTTGCCGTCAATACTGACCATCGCATGTTCAGCAATCAGGGCCGAGAGCGGATTGTGAACTTCGATGAAGCGCGAAACTGGCTTGGCTGCCAACAGTCGCTTCAGCGTGCGGCGCCGAGTATCCGCAGTCGTCCCCAGACTCTGTATTTGGGCAGCCAGTGCATGAGATGAGACTCCCGTCGTATATGGAATTTCGATCAACTGCCCGCCATGAACCTCCAAGGCCTCAATGGCTCTGGCCCGATAGGGCGCCAGAGGACCGTCAAGCCAATCATCTCCATGCACCATGAAGTCCGGACAGTACCGTCTGATATTTGGAGCGTAGTCCCACTCTTCTTGAGGGACGATTCTTGAGACGCCCACAATGTTGCTGATAATCCGCCGGCGCTGTTCATAGGTCAGATGAGGCAACCGCTTGTGATCGGCGATCGCGGAATCCGTCAGTAGACCGACGAGCACCTCTCCATATTGGCGGGCTGTCTCGATGACGTTGATGTGGCCGTGATGCAGGATGTCGACGGTCATACCGACATAGACAACTTTCATCGTCCGCTCCTTACGTTGGGGGTGGACCGTTCAGCGCAGCGCATTGGCGTAGTACAGTTGCGCCAACGATCAGCGGACCGCCGAATCCATACGAACCGTATGTGAGTCAGACTAGTACAAATAGCATGCCACTCCAGGGTCCCGTGCCTGACGCACAAAACATGCGTGATTCAGGAAGGAACGGGGATTGTGCATCGGCCAAATCCTTCCCCCCCGGCAATGATTGCCCAGCGATGGAGGACTGTGCGCGGCAGAAATCCACCGGCTTCAGCGATGAAGGAAGAGGCCAATGACCAAGGAAGGGGGATGCCCGAGGTCCATTCTCGACGTGCGGACATCCTGCGGTACAGAGGTCAGGCCCTACTGCGGCTTGGCCACCAACCGGTCCTCCGGTTCTCTCCCGAGAGATCGATATACGGCTTCCAGATTGCTTACGGCCTCGGTAGGACACCCTTTGGACACTGCGGCCTTGAGACAGGTAATCGCCAGCTCCACATCGGAACGATCGAACGCGATGACACCGAGGTTATTGTAAACCTCCCATGACTCAGTGCCCGCGCCCGCCAGTTCAAGCAACAAGTCCAACGCTCTACTGGAATCTCCGCTGGCATACCAACGCTCTGCCTCCTTGCACAGAAACTTGTCCAATCGCTCCCTCGTGCACTTTGGAGACAGCCCGTCGCCCGGCGTAATGGCAGGAAGAGCCTGCCCCATCTTGTAAAAGAAAGGGTCATTCCCTCGAACATCAGGTTCATGCCGCTCCACCAAATACCGCCCGGCTGGTGCGGAGGGATAGCGAGTAAGGAGTGTCGCCGGACTGGGCCTATAAAACTTTGCTGTGTGAAGCTCCTTGCAGGTACCGGGGTAGGCCGTTCCATGCGGGGCTTCCTGGATGGCGTTGTGCAGATGGATGGAGAACGTATCTGCACGCCCATCAATTCCTTCGATGGTGCGCCAGAAGGAATCTGCGTCGGAGAAATAAATCAATGCCGCGTAGGAATACACATGATCAACCGCTTCCGGGATGACCCAATCCGAGTCATCTACCAATCGATATTCCACGTGGGACAGGTGGCCGAACCGCCGCTGGCATTCCCTGAGGGCCTCGACGGACACATCCACCAAGGTCAAGTGCCGACAGAACGGGACGATGAGGCGTGCTAGCCGGCCGGTGCCACAACCGTAATCGACGATCCGCATGTCCCGCAGATGCTCGATCTCAACGTACCTCAACAGAGTCGCAAGCGTGGCATACGCATGGTACCCCTTCATTCGCTTGGGGTCATTGGTGAGCAGCGTCTCCGTGCTGGCGGTCTCTTGAAGGTACTTTTCCCAGAAGGTCTTGTAGACAGACCAATCCATGGTGATTTCTCCTAAGATGATAGAGAGCCGAGCAAACCCGCACAGCCACATGCACTCCAAGTCTCGTGCCATCAGCTAGTGGTAGTGGGCAAACGAAATCAGCTTATTCAAAGGGAGAAAGTTCATCACTTCCCCTCTACTGCGGCAACATTTGCCCGGCGCTTGGGAAGAATCAGGCTATACGGGGCGAAGACGAACCCGACTACGAGGTGAGGAATGAGGCGCTGACTTTTTGGAAGACACACTGTTCGATGGCGTTTCGGACCGATCCGCCCCACCCTCGATATTCAATGTACTCCAGCTCGTTGAAGCGAAACTCAATGCCGATCAGCTTGCTCTCATGGCGCGCGTCTGAGTTCTTCACGACGCCGGTCAAGTTGGTGATGTGTCCCAATCCAGGCAGCTCGAGCTCCAAGCGGACTATGGTGCCGGGACGCAGCCAGGCCGGTCGTTGGACCAGCTCCACGCTGCACCCCCCTTCACTAAGGTCTTTCAGCAAACCGCCAAAGTAGTCGCTGGTGGGAAGACTCGACTGGGATGAATGATCGGGGTCGGTTCGCATCAACAGAATCGGCTCGTTCGATGACACACGCACATGCTTGCGCAGATGCATCTCTTCGACAGTTTTGGGGTAGGCGATAAACAGTAGCGGCACCGGTGAGCTGATCAGATCGCGTATCTC
>CAZJOQ010000001.1:0-31117 GCA_964547625.1 uncultured Nitrospira sp. | reverse complement strand
GCAATCGAGCAGCTCATTCCCGGCATGTTCGTCGTCGAGATGGATGTTCCCTGGTACCGGACACCGTTTTTCTTTCATAAACGACAGATCAACGATCTGCACACTATCGAGCTCATGAAGCAACATGGGATTCAGATGGTGACAATTGATACCAGCAAAGGAGCCGATCTTCACTCAGCGACGACTCAACCGTCTGCAAGCGACGCGTCGGCCACCCCGAACCTTCCTCTTCTGAAAGAGCCAAAAGCTGAGCAGACGAATGAACACGCGCGTGGTGATCAGCCGGCTGTGGTCATCTATGCGCAGGCACAAGAAACGGTTGAGCGCATTTTCGATGATCTCGAGCGTGGAGTCCCACCGACTCTTGAGGCGACGAAAACCATCGTCTCGAATGTCCTGAACCACCTCCTCAATGACCGGGCTGCCATAGCACTTCAGGTTGCCGTTCAGAAAATCAAACAGTTCGATCGGTCTCTGACAACCCACGCATTGGATGCCTGCATCTTGTCCCTTATCGTAGCCATTGAAAGCGAGCTCGATCAACCACTGCAAGAATTGGTGGGAATGGGAGCCTTGCTCCACGACGCAGGCTATGTCCGCCTCCCACGCAATCTGGTTCGGAAGCGAGACGAATGCACCGGGCAAGACAAGACACTGCTGGAACAGCATTGTAAGCTCGGCGTGACACTCCTTTCGGAACGTCCTGGTATGCACGAAGATGTCATTCGAATCGTGCGGGAGCATCATGAACGGGCAGACAAGAGCGGCTTTCCAACCGGCCTTGATCACAAGCAGATCTCACGTCTTGCTCAAATCGTCGGGATCGTCGATTTCTACGACGGCATGGTCAGTCGGCGCGGGGCCCGACCAGCAATGATTCCCCACGATGCCGTTCGGCAACTCTTCCTCGCTGGAGAACGGGGGCAGTTTGAAAAGACTTTAGTGGAAGTGATGATTCGGAGCATCGGCGTCTACCCAGTTGGAAGTCTGGTCAGGCTCAACACAGGCGAACAGGCAGTAGTCGTCGGAGCCAACCCGCAGCAACGGCTCAAACCCCTGGTCAAAGTCACGACCGACCCACAAGGCGGCTCCTATGCGACACCGATCGAAATCGACCTAGCTGCGCCGTCATCCAACCACACTGTACGGAGCGTGCTGCGTGTGCTCGATCCGGTTCGTGAGCGCGTCAACATCGGCATACATCTGGACACGACTCTGCCACGAGCCGCCTAATGAAACCGCCTGGCCCGAAAAGAGGACGATATCGGCGTCGAAGGGCAGCCTCGCAACCTGGTGCTTCCGTTGCGCTGGACCTTCTTGAAGGGCTTCCTTTTGCCGCTCTCATTCTCAACCCCGACCTGACGGTCCAGTCCATCAACCGAGAGGGCATTCGGTTACTCGGATCACGATGTCGATCTGGCCATGGATCGTCGTTTCCGGTGCTATGGGCAACGCTCACCCAGCTTAGTAAATCAGGCATTTCTGCGCAGCTGAATAGCGCATTTAGAACTAATCGTCCTATCTCAGCGACACAACAGCTCTTCGTAAGAAGCCAGACGACGAACACCCCGATCGAGTGGACGTGCCTCCCGAGCGAGCTCAATGGGACGAGAGTTCTGGTCATCAGCATTCGAGACCTATCCCATGAAATGGAGTTGAAACAGGACCGTGATCGCTTGGCGGCAATCGCCGAAGAAAGCCCTTCACCCCTTATCGAACTGGATCGGAATTCCAGTCTGTTGTATGCGAATCCTGCCATGATTGCGCTCCTCTCCCGATTTGGGTACAGCCTCGACGGATTCCCAAACGTGGCGCCAAGCCGACTTCCTAACATTGTCGAGCACTGCCTCGACACGGGCCAGACACTCGATCATGAAGAAGTCTTGCTGCCGGAAGCCAGTTTTTCATGGACCTTTTGTCCAGTGCCTCATCATGGAGTGGTTCGCGGCTATGCGACTGACATGACAAACGTTCACAAGACGCAGCAAGCGCTCCGGTTATCCGCCGACCAACTTCAGCAGAGCAATCTACGACTGGACAAGGCGCTTGACGAAGCGAAGGAATCTGCACGCGTCAAGACTGCGTTCCTCACAACGGTCAGTCATGAACTGAGAACCCCAATGAACGGCGTGATCGGCATGACGAGCCTCCTGATGGAGACATCCTTGACGCCTGAACAGCAGTCCTACGCCGAAACCATACGCCAATGCGGCGAAGCGCTGCTGCAACTCATCAATGATGTGCTCGAATGCAGCAAGATTGAGGCGGGCAGACTGGAGCTAGAGTGCCTCGATTTCAATCTGCGAACCACTGTAGAGCAGGTCCTCGCCCAGTTTGCCGAACGCGCCGAGACGAAAGGTCTTGAGTTGACCGGGCTGGTCCATGCCGCGGTGCCGACTGGACTCAAAGGTGACCCTGGGCGATTGCGCCAGATCCTGACCAATCTTGTGGCGAATGCCGTGAAGTTTACCGACACTGGAGAAGTGACGCTCCAGGTCTATCTTGAGGAAGACCTATCGGACTCTGCCGTCATCCGGTTCGAAGTCACCGACAGCGGCATCGGCATCAGTCCGAAGACTCAAGCCAAGCTCTTTCGTCCATTCATACAAGCTGACAGCTCCACGACGAGAAAATACGGCGGCACTGGCCTTGGCCTGTCAATTTCAAAGCAACTCGTGGAGTTGATGGGAGGGAGTATCGGCGTTCGGAGTTCCGAAGGACAAGGGAGCACCTTCTGGTGTACGGCGCGCCTGCTCAAACAAGCCGGCTCGCCACGTGCCATTCTTCCGATGGGAGATCTCGCAGGAAAACGTGTCTTGATCGTCGATGATAATGAATCGAATCGTCTGATTCTCCATCATTTGGTGTCCGGCTGGGGAATGGTTGACGATTTGGCAGAGGACGCCGAATCAGCGTTGCACCGGATATCCGAGGCCACACGACGAGGAACTCCGTACGATCTTGCCATCTTGGATGTCATCATGCCGGGAAAGGACGGGCTGCAGCTCGCCCGAGAACTCCAGCATCATCCAGAGGGCTCTGGGATTCGCCTTGTCGTGATGACCTCGATGCTCCAACGAGGCCACGCGGAACAGGCGCGGCAGGCCGGCGCCATGGGTTATCTCCCGAAACCTGTACGCCACGATGAATTACGAGACTGTTTGAGAACCGTTCTCGGTCTTGCCGAGAGTCCAAGGCCAAAAGAACCTCAAACACTCTCGGTCGTGCCTCAACTTGTCACCAGACATACAGTCGCAGAGAACGTCCAACACCGGCGCGTGCTCGTGGTGGAAGACAATCTGGTCAACCAAAAGCTTGCCGTCCGCATGGTTGAGAAACTGGGTTATCAGCCTGATGTTGTCGACAATGGCCAAAAAGCATTGACCGCATTGAAGAAGGGCGACTATGCGGCTATTTTAATGGATTGTCAGATGCCCATCATGGATGGCTTTGAGACAACCAAGAATATTCGCGAGCGTGAAGCCATGGCCGCGTCTGATAGACTAGGTTCGTCATCCCTACCGCATATGCCGATCATTGCGGTGACCGCCAATGCCATGCAAGGAGATCGAGAACGTTGTTTGGCAGCTGGGATGGATGATTATCTTTCGAAACCGATCAAACTGGACGAACTCCGCGCTGCCCTTGCACGTTGGATCACCTCACCACCTACCACTGCCGTTTCTGAAAAACAGCAGCCTGTGTACACCACGACCGCCCCTACTCGAGGGATCTTTGACCCCGCCAGGATGTACCAGAATATCGGCAGCGACAACGAATTGTTCGCGCAACTCATCTGTCTGTTCCTCAATCGTCACCAGACAATGTTGGCTGAGATCAGAACGGCGCTCGCCGATGCCGATTCGTCCGCCGTGGAGCGAACTGCCCACACCTTCAAGGGAACGGCGGGAAATCTCTGCGCTTCTGAAGTAGGACTCACCGCTAGTCGTCTGGAGGCCGTGGGCCGTCTCAACGCGCTTCACGATGCTCCTCCCGTCTATGCGCAACTCGAGCTTGAGGTCGCCCGACTCGTTCGCGTGTTGGAATCCTACCGGCAGGGGTATCAGCCCATCACTGAGGCGGCCGCCTAGACCGCTCTTCCTCTTCCATCTATTCTATTGAGGCGATTTACGCGGGACACTCTGTGGCAGGGTGCACACTTGTAGGCGCTTCTGTGGTGGGAGGCGCTGCAGGAAACAACGGATGTCTCGTGGGAAACTCTTCAGAGAGGACCAACTGTTTCCCAAGCTTGGTCGTGTGGCTTATGAGCAGCGGACCCCGAAGATTTGCTGTAATTTGGCTTGGATCATCCGAGGGAATGGTCAAGATCACAGCCAAGGCGAGATCATCGCTCTGTCCCTCCTTGATCTCTGCCAAAGCATCGGCCGGAACCTCAATATGGTAATCAGGATGGAACGTAGCCGGATCCATGAGGACAAAGGCCAGACCAGGCTCGTCAACCGATTGCAGCCACTTGAAAGGGGCTTCGGTGTCGTGATCAAGTATCACGTACCGCTGTTGCTCGGGGAACCCAAGTAGCCCAGAAGGAAACCTGACGATACTTTTCTCGGAAACCTCGAATGCTCCGAAGCGGGTCGATGTGCACTTCACGAATCTATCCTCACGAGGCCAAGCGGCGTTTTACAGGAATGAGGCGACGAAATGCCTCGAGCGGCACAGCCTGCGTTTTCGCAGCTAGCTGGTTCTCTTCTTGAATCCTCGTATACACCTCTTCCCGATGAACCGCGACAGCCGGTGGCGCTTCGATTCCGAGTCGGACTTGCCCACTTTTCACACCCAGCACCACGACACGGATGTCGGGACCGATCGTGACACTCTCTCCCCGTCGACGTGTAAGTACCAGCATACTCGCTTTCCACGGCTACACAGCGTTCCATAGAATTATCGGCCATCCATGATGCAATCTTGACAGATATTTTACCGCAAGTGCTTCAGGAGAGAATTCTGAAATATCCGACCGAGCGTTTCGCCTGCAGCTTGTATGGCATACTCTTGTAGGGTGAGATCGGAGATGGTTCGTGCCAAATCTATGTCTTCGAATGAAGACAGCGTGTTACTTACCAGCACTTTCGCGTCTTCCAATGCTGATGAGGTGGCTTCCAGGCGATTTGCGAGCGCACCGATCCTGGCCTGAGCCGCCGATACCTGTCCAAGTGCACGGTCCAAGTCGCCCAGGCTCTCCACGATTCCGGCCTTGAAGTTTCCCCGCAACGCTGCGAGCAGATGTTGCACTGTTTCAAATAGATTCACATGAGGACCGCTGAAGGCTTGATGGCCAGGAACGTTCGTGGAGATCACCTCCCCGTCTGCCACTTCAATTTTGTGACTTGCGGAATCTCCGGCATATCTGCTGTGACTCGCGACATGAAAGAGATCGCCAGCAGCTGGAGACCCCGTGTCGTTCGTGATCGAGAGCCGAATACCGTCAAACGTAATCGGGGCACCTGAGGTGTACGTCTGTCCGCCCAACACCGTCTTCGGAGTTAGCGCGACAGTAAATCGATCTCCAGTCACCGGCGACCCTGGTTGTCCGCTTGAAAGCACCACACGCAAGCCATCAAATTCGATAGCTCCTCTGGACACATAGGTGTTCCCCGTTGAAAGAGTTGACCCGGTCGTCGTATTGACGACCGAATACTGTGTGGAAGACGTGAATTGGATCTCGTACGAATCGAGGGTAACTCGCTGTGGGTCAATCACCCCGGTATCACTCGCGCCGACTCGTCCCGCATTGGCCAAGTTCGCAGTCACCATTACCGGTGCCGAGATATTGACAACGTCATAGCTGATGGGGCCAGTGAATCGGATGACATAGTTGTCGAACGACGTGACGTTCGCGTCATACACCTGCCCCTGAGAGATGATGGCTCCTCCGCTGTTGGCCGAAGCTGCGTGCGTGACCACTGTGGGTGCGAATGTTACGGCACCATCGGCGGCACTGCCTCCGTTGAAACCGAGCAGCGTACGCGCAGATCCGCCAATCACTTCTGCTTTCGCGCTGGATCCCGAGGAATTGGAGGCAATTACGAGACGAGCATTTTCATACGTCACCGAAACACTTTTCCCTGCCGCAAGTAAAGCTGCATCGGTGTTGATCCGGCTCTGGACCCGTGCGGCTACTTCGGAGCCGCTGAATGTCTCGGTGCCGCTGGTTAAATCGACCAAGCCAGATGTCACACCATCAATTCTCACAGTCAGTGTGTCCGCGACAGCGTTCGTCAATGTAATGGGACTAGACACCGTCAGTCCGGCAGCAAATCCGTGTCGGCTCGTGCCCCCAAATACCGGTTGGTTCTCATCGAACTCGGCGTTGCCGAGTTGAAGTAAATGTTGCAAAAGTGCTTGCACTTCGTGCGCACCAGCAACTCGGTCTGCCGCGCCATTTGTATCAGAGGCAAACTGAACCGCCAGCTGCCTGATACGAGACAGGGCCGCCGTGGTGCCTTGGAGCGATGTATCAGCCAATTCAACTCGTGTCGTGGCGGTTGAAATATTGCGAAGCCGTTGCTCCAATTTTGCTAATGTTGTCCGTTCTCCGACGATCCGATGGAAACGACCAGGGTCGTCGGAAGGTTGCAAGACCTGTTTTCCAGTTGCAAGATGTTCCTGCAAACGTAGTGCTTTGGATCGAGCCCGTTGATAATTGTTTACCAGGAATCCAAACACCTGCTGTTCTGTGACACGCATGGCAGGCTCCTCCGCCTATCGTTTGAGCGAAATCAACGTCGACATCATTTCATCGGCAGCGACAATCATGCGTGACGCTGCTTCAAACGCCCGTTGAAATTTGAGAAGATTGACGAGTTCCTCATCAAGCGAGACACCGGATACTTGTGCTCGGAACCTCTGAAGTTGTTCGTGGCGTATCTCTTCCGTCTCAAGACGCTGCCCTGCGACTTGAGAGGCCACGCCAAGATCGGTCGCGGTCTTACGATAGGCGTCGAACAGCGTCGCATTGTCGAGCCCGGTGATGGTTTTTGACTGGAGCGCGACGAGATCTAAGCCGTTCTCACTATTACCCGGGACACCCGCTCGTGTGGACGAAAGGGCAATTTTCGATGGATCTGAGAACGCGACCACCAAATCCCTCGCCGCGTTGTCGCGAGAGTTTACGTGCAAGACATCGTTGGCCGCCGGTGCCCCGGAGACGGTCACTGCAATCCCGTCCAAATGAAAAGTTTGAGGCCCACTATACGTGCCAGACGCCACTGTGCTGACCCCGCCCGATAATCCGAGCGTCGCTCGTGCCGTTCCACCTGTGACGTCTACAGAACTCGTCCCGCCAACAGAATTTGACCGCAGGACAAGTCGATGGGTTGTTCGATCAAACAACACCGTGGCCTGCCGGCCGGCTGCGGCCAGCGTGCTGTCCGCGTTGATTTTACTTTGAAGCTCCTCGGCAAGTGCGTCGCCAGAGATATACGCTAGACCCGGTGATCCGGTACCGTTGAGCGTAATGGTTCCCGAGGTCGTTCCGTCTACCGATACGACCAGCGTATCGTTCACTCCCGTCACAATACTGACAGGCGCATCCACTGTCGCAGGTGTCAGCACTGTTCCGGTATAGTTCCCTCTGATGCCGGCTCCCGTTGTTGCATCAACTATCGCGTACCCGGCAGGTCCTGTGAATCGAATCTCATAGTCATGGAAGGTCAGGAGACTCGGCGCAGTGACCACCCCGTTCGCCATCGAGGCAGTGCCACTGTTTGTGGTAGGCGCTCTAGTTGTAACCGATAACCCAGAAAAGAGATCTTCTCCAGTGGAACCATCGAGACCATACCCCACTCGATGAATTTGGTTCATCTCAGTTAGGAGGGAGCCAGCCAGCGCATTGATTCCTCGTTGGACGGAAGGAATCGTGCGATCCCGGACATCCAGGAGTCCACGCAACTTTCCAGTACTTATCAGATCGTTAATGACGTACGGTTGGGGTCCTCCCATATCGTAGCCAATGTCCAGCAACGCTTGGTTGTCTGGAGATTGGACCCCGACGAGCGTACGGATCGTTTCCTGGTCCACTAAGACGAGCCCGCGGGCGGTAAAGACTGAGACCGTGCCATCTGGGCGATCAAAAGTGAGCACCTCAACTCGCGTGGCAAGCTCATTCACGGCCAAGTCACGTTGGTCGCGGAGGTCATTTGCATTCTGACCGCTCACTTCGGCAGATTTAATCTGGCTGTTGAACTGGGCAATCTTGCCCGTCAGGCTGTTGATCTCGTTGATCGTCACACCGATCTGCGCATCAACGGCGCGACGAGTCTTGACTAAATCCGTATTGAGCTGATGGAATGCGCTCGACAAAGTCGTGGCGCGTGAGAGGACTACGGAACGCGGAGCGATCTGAGACGGTGTCGTGGTCGCATCCTGCAGTGCCTTGAACAACTCGTTCAACTTCCCCGATAGGCCCTGCCCCCGCGCATCCCCCAAAAGACTCTCAAGCCTGCTCAATTCGTCGCGCGCCACTGTAAACTGGCCCAGATCTTCATGAGACTGCGCCAGCTCCCGATTGAGAAATACGTCCACCGCGCGTCGGATCTCGGCTATTTTCACTCCCGAGCCGACTTGCCCTGGACTCCCATCAACAGGTCGCTCTTCCGTGAGTATGACTTGTTGCCTGGAGAATCCCGGAGTGTTCACATTGCCGATGTTATGGCCAGTGACCGTCAAGGCCTGTTGCGCCGTAAAGAGGGCGGACTTTGCAACGTCAAGCAGTGCGTTCAGCCCCATCGATCTTCACCCCTTCCGCCTGATTAACGTAGCCGGCATGCCGCTAGTGTTTCGACCGCCTAGGATCGAATAGACGTCACTTTCTGGAGCTGACTGACGATGAGCTTCCAATGCGCGGACAAGAAACGACTGAATATTGTTCACCAGTACCTGGTTGACCGCAATATCCTGTTGCACTGCTCGAACTCGCTCTGCGAGTCGTTCGTACTGATGCAAGATTGCCTGAGTTTGTGGGCTTTTCATCCGTTGCAGAATATTCGGTAATGTTCGAGCCGCTTCTGGTATGGCATGGGTAGCGGCTAAATCGCGCACGAACGCGTCAAACTCTACTTTCAGACCGCTGAGACACTCAAGGATTGAAACTCTGGCCTGATTGATCGAGAGAAACTCGTCGAGCGCCATACGTTTGATAGCATCACGTTCGTAACGGATATTTTGTGCGAGCAGTTCACATTGCGCCGTTTCACGCGCAATGAGACCGATTAACTGATCGAGAGAGCCTGAGACATTCACGATCGACAACCTGCCCATCCATAGGCCAGAACGGAAATCCATCCGTTGCTGTCGCACTTGCGGGAAACTGACGTGGTTTAGAGTACGGCGTCTGTCAGAACCTGTCTCACAAGGGCATCACCTACCGCACGGCCACTGACATCGTACGCTCCACTCACAAGGGAGCGCCTGATGCTCTCCACTCGTTCAGCCCGCTCAGGATCCGGTTGATTTGCCAACTCGCGAATCCGTTGCAGTTCCTTCGCCTGGGCGGAAATCTGAACTTCATCCTTACCCGCTTGGGTGCGAACAGCTGCTTGTCGAGCCCCGGAACTTTCAGCTTCGTGAACTCCAAGCAACACCTTTGCGAGATGATCGACTTTCCCATGACCTGAAATTTGCATATTCTCACTCCTTCCCCACTTTTCCTGTCCGAGCTATAAGGCTATACGTGTGATGGCCTTTACCCCGGTCGTACTCCTTATCGGCTCCTACCCAACAGAACTTGAGCTCTTCACCGGGGACAGAGAAAAATGTTTCTCCGCATATTCCTGAACCATTTTGGCAATCCCTATCCCTCCGGAGGCTGCTGCCTGAACCCCGATCTCCTCATCGTAAAATGAGTAAAAATAGGCTCCTTGCTTGTTTGCAATGGTTCCCTCGGGAACCGTTTCTCTCATAACCTTCAATAAATATGAGATAAAATAAGCTTCGAATTGCCGTCCGGCCTGGATCAACTGTTCGCGATTTTCCCCAATATCATTTGATTTCCACGAGTTAAGTCGATGGTCCAGATGGCCAGCTCCGATATTCCACGTAGGATCTGCATATAATAGTGAAGACCCCCGTTTAGAATCATCACTATGTGAAGTGTTTACATTGTTAATCATATAGTTGATCAAATTATCTCAAGATTAGCCTGAAGCGAACCTGCTGCCCGCAATGCCGATAGAATTGCGACGAGATCACGAGGGGTCACTCCAACCGCATTAAGCGCTCGTACGACCTCTCCCAATGTTACCGTTTCATCCACTACGATGAGACGCGATTCCTGCTCCCTTACTTCGGTCTGAACATCCGGCGTGACGGTTGTTTGCCCAGCGGCGGAACCAATAAGCGGGGCTGACGGCTGTGATACGTTTAACGTATTCTTTACCGAGATCGTGAGATTGCCATGTGAAATTGCGCACGTCGAAATCCGCACGTGCTCACCCAATACCACCGTTCCAGTCCGTTCATTGACGACGACCTTAGCTACAGCGTCGACGGCGACATCAAGCCCCTCAATCGATGCGATGTACTCGACGACACGCCCTTGGAAGGCCTGCGGAATCGTCGCCCTGACATATCCGGCGTTGACGGCGGACGCACTTCCTTTTCCGAACGTGCCGTCGATGGCTTCGGCCGTTCTGATGGCAGTTGTAAAATCAGGCTGCCGGAGGAGCACTGAAACCGTTTCCCACGAATCAATGTTGACGAGCAGCTCTTTTTCAATGATCGCTCCCCCAGGAACCACTCCGGCCGCTTGGTGATTCTTCACCACCGTGGCTCCTCCTGCCCCTCCACTGCCTCCTAGAAACCCACCGATGGAGACCGGCCCCTGCGCAACAGCAAAGACTTGTTGGTTGGCGGCTTTCAACGGTGTCAGTAGGAGCGTGCCGCCCTGTAGACTCTTGGCGTTCGCCATAGATGATACGACTGCGTCCAACGTCATCCCAGGTTTCGAGAATGGAGGAAGCTTGGCCGTAACCATGACCGAGGCGATGTTTCTGGTCAGCAATTGAATGGGGTCAATCACAAGATTTACCCCCATCTTGTTCAACATGGACATCATTGCCTGAATCGTGAACTGGCCGCCGATGACACGGTCTCCGGTACTATCCAGACCCACCACCAGGCCATAGCCTAGCAGCTGGTTTTCACGCACACCCTCGATCACGCCTATGTCCTTGATTCTCACCGCGTCGGCAGTCGGAGGAGAGACGACAATAGATCCCAGCACCAATACGCCCAATAAAAAGGAAAGTCGTACAATCATGAGGTATGACACCTATCGTATCTGCGAACGTTTCGAGACTCGTGATTTCTGTGTTCGACCACGTATGACACGCGCCAGCCATCCCTGCTCCGTAACTGTGCCATTCGTAGGGTCGCAGGCGATATCCTCCATCGTGTGATATCGTGCGTGGTTCACACCGGGGGGATTGCAATCAGCCCGTCGCATTACTCCGCTTTGCAGCATCATTTGCAGAGCATGAAGATTGAGGGGCCGTTTTGGGGGAGTACTCCTCCTCACCGGCTGACGTCTCAATGGAGCGGGCATAGGACATCCTTCATCAAAATGGATAGATCCAAGTCAGAATCCGAACAAACCATCCAGGCCGTTGCACATCATCGAGGACACCGAGGCCCGAATATTCGATCCTGGCATCAGCGATGGCGGAGGACAGGACTGTATTCTTAGTATCGACATCTACTCGACGCACGATTCCCCCGATACTCATCAGCTGCTTTTCACTATTCACACTGACCTCTCGCCGCCCTTCGATACGAAGATCCCCATTGGGTAGCACCTCAGTCACGATCGCAGAGATGGTCCCGGTCAACGTCCCGGTTCGCCTGGTGGCGCCTTTCCCACCGAATTTGCTGTTGGCGCTCGCGTCGATCCCCATTCCGCGTCGAGTTTCGTCGCTGAATCGTATTCCTGGTATTCCGATATAACCCATCGCGCTACCGACGAGACTGTTTTTAATCGTTGATTCGCGTTGCGCCTCTGTATCAGCAGACTTTGACCCTTTGTGATTTTCAACGATCTTGACGGTAAGAATGTCGCCGATCCGCATGGCACGAAGATCTTCATAGAGATAGGCTCGTCCGTTTTCTTCCTGCCAGAGAGAACCCACGGTCTTAGGCGGAGGCAGAGGAGGTACAGCGATCTTACTGGAGACATCCGGAGGACTCACGCATCCTTGAAGCAAGAGGACCACGGCTGCACAGAAATAACTCACAGACACTCCTCGGGAGAACCACATTCTGTTGCGAAGGCTGCACAACTCATTGCCGCGAGTCCTCGCTTCTGGAAACGTCACGCACGTCTTGGGCCTGAGGAGCTCCATCAGCATCCCGTTAGAACTCCACCTGAACAAGGCTAGGGCCAATCACCTTGGCCGTCAGTTCCCTGCCAGATTCTAGATTGGAAACCGTAATGGTCTGTCCAACTTGCCCGCTCGATTTCGTAATGCCATAGGTCCGAATCGAGAGACCTCCACGTTGCGCTTCGATGAGAACCCGATCGCCTTTCTTCACCACCAAGGGAACCCTTACGAAGGCTTGCCTCAGCGGAACGTCCGGCGGAAGCGGTCGCGCTGCGCTCATCCCTATAATTTCTCTCTCATCCGTCATAAAGGGATGATTCACCTGATGCACCCGCATCTGTACGGTCTTGATATCACCGACATCGATCAGTTCGTCGGCCTTGAGAAATCGATTAGGGACGACGGCGTCGATCATCGCCGTCACATCTGCGACCACTTGGATGGTTTTTCTGGACTTGCCGCTCGTCGCAGTCACCCGGAATATGCGCCGCCCTGGACTATCTTCAGCCGAGCTGGGAAGGACCTGTAAGTCGACTGGTCCTCCAGCGATGGCAACAGGATCAGCAGGCTCCAAGATCGTCACCTGTGCAGTCTTTATCTTCTGCCCCCACACGCCCTTCAGATATTTCTGAATGGCCTTCGTCAATAAATCGGAGGTCACTTCGCTGCTTACCCGGCGTTCGATATCATCAGTGGGCGTCTCTTGCATCGGAGGTTTCATTTTCGCGGACGTTGAATGGGCCTCGGCACCAGTTCCAACGATCGCCGGCATGACAGCCAAGAGAGCTCCAATAATCAGGATAATCAGGATCCTAGGCACGACGTTCTCCTTATCGCCTGAGATTATTGGCAATGGCCATCATTTCATCAGAAGCCTGAATCGTCTTCGAATTGATCTCGTAACTGCGCTGGGCGATGATCATATTGACCATTTCTTCGGCAAGATTGACATTGGAACTTTCCAAAAATCCTTGCTGGATCGTGCCGAACCCAGTGGTAAACCCGCCCGTCCCCTGCGTAGGCGGCCCGGATGCAAAGCTGTCGATAAATAGGTTATTTCCCATGGCGACTAAACCGGAAGGGTTATCAAATCGTGTGAGCTGGATTTGTCCTACCTGTGAGGCTTGCGTGACTCCTGGAAGGAGGACTGAGACAGTCCCATCCTGACCAATATCCACCTTGAGCGCACCTGAAGGAATGGTAATGACGGGGTTGAGCAGGTCTCCATCACCGGTCACGACATTGCCGACATTATCGCGCTTAAACGACCCATTTCTGGTGTACATGATCGTCCCGTCCGGACGCGACACTTGAAAGAATCCCGCACCATCAATAGCGAGATCCAGTTCATTGTTTGTTTGCCGCATATTCCCCTGAATCCATTCCTTGGCCACCGTCGTCGGCCGCACGCCGGCTCCGACCTGGATACCGACAGGAAACACCCCGACGTTGGAAGCATTCGTGCCGGGAAGCCGCTGAATCTGATACAGCAGATCGGCGAATTCTGCGCGGCTCCTCTTAAAGGAATTGGTGTTGACGTTCGCGAGGTTATGGGCAACCGTATCGACATTGATCTGTTGAGCCGTCATTCCAGTTGCCGCTGTCCACATGGCTCTGATCATGAAGTTCCTCCTGCGTCGCTGGTGGTTCGTGAAGCAGATCTCGTCCTGATTTCGGACGCTTCACGTTTTACAAGATACGTTTCACGGCGTTACACCACTCGACCTACATCTTGAATCGCGATCTCGGCCATTCGATCAAGCGTCTGAATTAGTTTTTGCGTAGATTCATAGTTGCGCATGCCCTGGATCATCTTGACCATCTCTCCGATCGAGTTCACGTTTGACTCTTCGATGTGTCCGACCTGAATCTGGGGATTCTTGCTCACGGTGCCCTTTTCTGAAAAAAACAGTCCATCCGACGACTTCTGTGGCATATCATCATTGGGAAATTCCATGACCTTGATCGTCGCGACGGGTTTTCCGTCGACCTTGATGTCCCCCTGTTCAGAAATCTCTAGTTTCCCTGGAGGAATGGTGATTGCGCCTTTGGTCCCCATCACGGGATGCCCTAATCCAGTTACCAACCGACGGTCATGATCGAGAGACAACATGCCGTTCCTCGTGTAGCGAGGCCCTTCGGGCGTCTCCACCTCCAAAAACCCCCTCCCCTGAATGGCAATATCCAATGGATTGCCGGTCAGTCGAACCCGCCCGGCCTCGAACGTCGTCTTGATCTGGTGGGGTGCCACAAATGCGCGTTCGGTTGGGCCGAATGGCCTGGCCATGATCTGCTGCGCCAATCCGACAGTTCGACTACCCGTCGGCATCACCGCGTGGTACTTCGGAAAGATCGCCTTAAAGGCCTGCTCGTCTTGTTTGAAACCGGCGGTATTCACATTTGCCATGTTATTGGCAAATACTTGCATCCGCCGCTCATGAGCCAGAGCGCCAGACAAAATGGGATAGATGCCTCGATTCATGCTGCTAACTCCTTTTAATTTCTAACGTTAAAAAGCAACCCTTATGCCAGTTTCAGGAATGCGGTGCCCATGAGGGCGCCACCACTGTGAGTCTGGAAATGTGCCGTGTTCCTCAACAGATAGAAGCGTTTCGACATCTAAGGGGGAGAGATGACATCAGCTGTCATCGGCAGGTAGGGCTATCCCTAGGCTATTCCTGCCAGGTCTAGTGAAAAATATTCCTAGCGGAATAATTGTTCATCATCGCTCGGACCCCTCTCGCGGTTACGGAAGTGGAATTGATTAGGAACAGGGGGGAATACGAATGGAAGAGCCCTTCATTCGTACCACCACACTCCACGACCTGTCCGGTTTCGGTTCGATCAACTCGTCACGTGCAAGTGCGCTTTGAGGCGAATGATGGCCTTCGTGTGGATTTGACAGACGCGTGATTCCGTTACCTTTATGAGCTCTCCAATTTCCTTCATAGTGAGCTCTTCATAGTAATACAGTGTCAGGACCAGCCGCTCTTTTTCCGGCAGTAGCCGAATAGCCGTGGCGATCACTTCACGTTCGCGTTCGTTGACCAAGGACGAGAGTGGATCAGGAGTATGCGTATCCGCCAACATCTTGACCACTTTATGGCCATCCGGCTCTTGTAGACTTAAATCATCGACACTGATCAGTACGGCGCCTCTGGCGCGGGTGATGAAATCATCCAGCTCCTCCATCGACATCTTCAGCTCCGCGGCGACCTCCTCATCATGCGGAGGGCGACCGAACCGGCTCATGAGCATCACATGCGTTTTTTGGAGTAACCCGATGCGTTCGTGAACAGATCGCGGAATCCAATCCATCGAGCGAATTTCATCCAACATGGCGCCCCGAATGCGGAACTCGGCATACGTCTTAAATTTCGCCTCTCGGGTGGGATCATACTTATCCATGGCATCCATCAACCCAATAGTGCCGACTGAGATGAGATCCTCAGCATCCAAGTAGGCCGGGAGTCGAAAGGCCAGTCGATGAGCCATCGCGCGAATCACGTGAGCGAACTCTTTGATGAGTTCCTCGCGCCTGGCTCCCTGCGCGATGAAGGATTTACGCACGTGCGATACGGCAGTCTTTCTCATGTTTGTTCCATTCGAGCTTGCTTTCAGCTACCAGCATGCGTGGCTGATCGTTGCCAAACGAGTTGTACAGAGCTTTTGGGGAGGCCAGGCTTCGGCCACTGAACCACGTGTTGCGCAAGCTGCTTGAATGCTTGAGCAGCTGGCGCTTCAGGAAAGATGTCGGCAACTGCCTTCTGCTGCATCACCGCCATATGAATGTAGTCGTCGTAAGGAATAGCTCCGACCAACTCGACGGATACATGAAGAAAACGATCGACCGCCACATCAAGCTTCCCAAATACCTCTGACGCTTCTCGAGGGCTCTTAGCTTGATTTACGAGAACCTTGAACCGGCGTTCCCGGAATTGGCGAGCCAAGACCTTGATCAAAGCATAGGCATCCGTGAGCGAGGTGGGCTCTGGCGAGATGATCACCATCGTCTCATCTGCCGACGAGGCAAAAAATGTGACATTCGGCGAAATCCCCGCCCCGGTGTCGATGAGAAGCACATCCATCTCTGCAGCGAGATCTGCCAGCTGTTCTTGAATCATCAACTGTTGCGATTCCGTCAATGACGTCAGCCGTGGGACACCTGAGCTCGCCGGCAGCACATTGATCCCTGCCGGACCCTTCAGCATGATCTCCGCAAGGGTATGTGTGCCGACCAACACGTCTTCGAGGGTATGCCGCGGAACAAGTCCGAGGAGGACATCAAGATTCCCGAGGCCAAGATCAGCATCGAGAAGAAGTACTCGCTTCCCTGCCTTCGAAAGCGACACAGCAAGATTCGCCACCACGTTGGTTTTTCCAACCCCGCCTTTCCCGCTGGCGACAGCAATGACTTGCGTGGCCAACTCACCTCCTGCATCCACATCATCTGACACAAGGACAGCTTTTCTTATTCTGAGTTGCATAGCGTGACCTCCAACCAATTATTTGCGGTGAATTCCAACTCCTGCCATGGCAGAAGTCGCGACCGATGCTCGACCCGAGTGACGATTGAGGACTGGAACACCAGCAGCCCCTTCCGTTATGAGAAGCGCTGCCAGACTTTCCGATGAGGCGACTTCGATATCCCCGGGAACTCGTTTCCCAACACTCCAATAGGAAAGAGGAATGCCGACTTGATGCGCCACTTCAAAAATCGTCCCCAACGATTCCGCCTCATCCAGTTTGGTAAAAAGAAGTCGCAATCGTGGAAACTCCTTAAGGCGTCTGATGATACGACGAGCCTCATGGGTTCCAGTAAAAGCCGAGAGGACCAGATGTGTTGCAACCGTCCCTTCCGGTAGTAGACGGCACAACTCGTTGGCCACCGTAAGATCGTCCGGTCTGATTCCAGGCATGTCGATGAGCACCAGATCGACTCGAGTATGACGACGAAGCCCTTCAGATACCTGGCGGGCCGACAGCGCGCACGCGAATGGCACTCCCACAATCCTGGCATACCGCCGCAACTGCGCCACAGCGTTCTCGCGATACGTATCAAAGCTGACCAGCGCGACCGATTTCCCTTGCTCTTGGCGATAATAGGCCGCCAGCTTGGCCATCGCGGAGGTTTTTCCGGCTCCACTTGGTCCAAGGAGAATGCCGACCGTGGGATGCGCTCGGTCATCAAGGAAAGGGCCGCTCGTTGCGATACGCCGTGCAATTGCTCGTTCTAGCGCGTATTTAGCCGACACTTCATCGCACGTTCCCTCATGCTGGAGGGTCGAGTGGGCCTCATTCACGAGTACTGTAGCCGTTACCGGAGTGACCCCACCTGCCATGAGGATGCGGCGCAGGGTCATGAGGAAGGGTGATATGGCAGGACTCTCCGCCTGTGCGGGCTCGTGAGAGAGGTCCTGTATCAGACTACTCAGTTCGGCCATTGCACTGCGCAGGTGATGGAGTCCCTGTCGCTTTGCCTGAGGGCGCTCTAGTCTCAATGGAGCAGACTGCCGATCTACAGAGGGAAAGATGTCTTCGTGATTTGGCTGCAGCATGGTTTGCAGCGTTTGCTGAAACGTCTGCAAGGCCACAGGCGAAGGAGGTTGCGCAACGGGAGGAGGTACGGATCGATCGCTGTTTTGACGGCTCTCCTTCAGCTGAGTGGGCTGTTGGACTTCGTGTTCAGCAGCCGCCATAACTTCCAACACCGGTCGATTGAATACACGCAGTAATCGTCCCCCTTCACGCACTTCTTTTGACGATAGAATGATGGCATCCGGCCCAAGTTCTTCCTTGATGGCCCGCATGGCATCCTGCATCGTGACTGCATGAAATATCTTTACCTTCATGGTTTACCCTAGGATGGCTGTGCCAATTCCAAGTCGATTCGAACAGTATCGAGGGATTGCAAACGAACAAAAGAATCGACTTCGTTTAGTCCCATCACAGGCACGGAATGCAACAGACGGTCACTGTGCCGCCGGAGGTGGCGGCGCACCGCTTGCGAACACAGGACAATCGGTTGTTGCCCTCGAGCCGCAACCCGTTCAGCCGCTTGTTTCAAGTTGCTCAGAAGTTTATGCGAGATTATCGGATCGAGGTTCAAGGCAACGCCAGGCGGCAAGGTGGCCACTTGATCCGCCAAAGACCGATCAAGTCGTGGGTCCAGCGTAATGACCTGGAGCGTACCGTCCGGCGCCTGATATTGTTTGGTAATAGTCCTGGCAAGCGACTGCCGCGCATATTCCGTCAGGATATCCGCATCTTTAGTATTTATGGCCTGATCTGAAACAGCCTCCAGGATGGATCGGATGTCTCGAATTGGAATCCCTTCTTTGAGCAGATTTCCGAGGACGCGCACAACCGTCCCAAGCGGCAGCAATGTTGGGATGAGCTCTTCAACCAACTTGGGGTGCGATTTCCCAACTTCATCCAATAACGCTTGAACCTCTTGTCTCCCCAGTAATTCATGGCCATGACGCTTGATCAACTCGGAAAGATGCGTGGCGATGGCGGAACTCGCATCGACCACCGTATAACCAGCCATTTGAGCTTGCTCTCGAGCATCCTCAGGAACCCAGAGTGCTGGTAAGCCAAATGCGGGCTCTTTGGTTTCAATCCCCTGCACCAACCCTCGCTGACCGGTACCAGGATCAATCGCCAAAAGATGGCCGGGTACCACGTCAGCTTTCGCAACCTCCACACCCTTCAAAATAATGGCATATTCGTTCGGGCGTAGCTGCAGGTTGTCACGAATATGAATCGGCGGCACAACAAACCCCATCGATTCGGCAAATTGTCGACGTAATGCCTTAATCCTATCGAGCAACGCAGTCCCTTGCGTTCCCTCAACCAGTCCGATCAGACCATACCCTACCTGGACCTCCATGAGATCGAGCGGCGTCACACGAGTCACCCCTTCTTCCACTTTGGCGATGACAGGAGCTGGTGTTGGGGCTGCCTGATCCTGTTCCTGCTGATAGAGATTGTAGGCCATCCAAGCGACACCGCTCCCCAACAACAGAAAGGCCACATGGGGAAGACCAGGCACAAGTCCAAGCGCTAAAAGAATACCTGCGGCAATTCCCACTGCTTTCGAGGACATCAACAGCTGCCGCGCCATCTCCCCGCCTAGGTCTGTATCCGAAGCGGCGCGGGTCACGACAATACCGGCTGCAGTCGAAACAATCAGCGCGGGAATCTGCGCGACTAACCCCTCACCAACCGTAAGCACCGTATAGGTCTGCGCCGCCAGGCCAGGACTCATTCCTTGCTGCAGAATGCCGATCGCCAACCCACCCAGAATGTTGACCAAAATGATAATCACAGCCGCGATCGCGTCGCCTCGAACGAATTTACTGGCTCCGTCCATCGCACCGTAAAAGTCCGCCTCTTCCGTAATCTCCCGCCTTCGCCGGCGCGCCTCGGTTTCGTTGATCAATCCGGAGTTAAGATCCGCATCAATGCTCATCTGTTTTCCGGGCATCGCATCCAACGTGAAGCGAGCAGCCACCTCGGCCACGCGCCCTGCCCCTTTCGTCACCACGACAAAATTGATGATGACGAGGATGGTGAACACAACCAGGCCGACGGTGTAATTCCCTCCCACGATGAAATTGCCAAATGCCCGAATGACTTCCCCGGCCGCTCCGGCCCCTTCATTGCCATGCAGCAAGATCAATCTAGTCGACGCAATATTGAGGGACAACCGGAACAACGTGATCATGAGAAGAATCGAAGGAAACACAGAAAACTCGATTGGCCGCCGCACTTGAAGTCCGACCAGTAGAATGAGGACCGAGAGGGTAATGTCAAAACTTAATAGCAAATCGAGCATGAACCGTGGCAACGGCAGCAACATCACCATGATGATAGCCACAACCCCGACGGACATCATGATGTCCGGGTGTTTAAGGAACTGCGTCGGTCCTACTGGTTCTGTTGCTGTTGCCATCACTGCACGTACCTATACAATGCTCACGGTGTTACGCCTCGAGCGCGATACACGAACGCCAGGATCTCGGCCACCGCGCGATAGAGATCATTGGGAATCTCCCTCCCAATATCGACAAGTTTAAAGATCGTTCTTGCAACAAATTTGTTCTCGACGACCGGCACTCCATGATGCCGCGCCAGCTCTCGGATACGCTCGGCGATCAGACCCGCGCCCTTTGCGACAACGACTGGCGCCGACATTTTCACCGTGTCATATTTCAGGGCGACTGCCAAATGTGTCGGGTTCGTGATCACCACATCCGCCGTCTTGACCGCCGTCATCATGCGCTTCTTCGCCAGCTCTCGCTGGACGGTTCGTACTCGACTCTTGATCAAGGGATCGCCATCCGTGGACTTGTGCTCTTCCTTGATTTCTTGCTTCGACATGCGAAGGCTTCGTTCCCACTCATAGCGCTGATAGCAATAATCGAGTACGGCAAGCACAGCGATCGCCCCGGCAACAACCGATCCGACTTTCAACGCCAACCAACCGGTCACCTGCAAGACGGAACCCATATCAAACTCAATCAGTTCAGGTATTCGTAAAATGTCGTACCGGGCCACCCAAATACCAACCCCTGTCACGATTGCAATCTTGAGGAGGCCTTTGATCAATTCCATCACGGAGCGGAAGGAGGCTAGTTTGGAGAGCCCTTTGATCGGATTGATACGGGCGAACTCCAGTTGTAGCCCGTTTGATTTCCATAACAGGCCTGTCTGCAGCAGCGAGGCTGCGCTTCCCAGCACCAGCACCCCCACGATGATCGGGAGACTTAACGCGAAGACCGTGAGCCCTGCTTGAATCACGACCGTATAAACCTGTTCAATCGACATCCCGTTGTAAAATTCGACTGGAAAGGAGAGCGTCAGACCGTGTCGTGTCATCTCCGTCATTCGTTGAAGACCGACCGGCAACATAGCGGCCAACAGTCCGATACCGCCTAAGAGAATAGCCGCCGTTGACACGTCGCGACTCATGGCGACTTGCCCTTTTCGACGCGCCTCCTCCTTTCGTTTCGGAGTCGCGGGCTCTGTCTTGCTCGACTTATCGTCGTCAGCCATGTCCCAACGCTTTCAGAAGTGCCTGGATCGTCAGTTGGAGCCGTTCCATCTCGCGAGCCAAAAGGTTCACCGTAAAAGGCATCGAGAGCGCCAACACGGCCAATCCACCGGCAATCGTGACGGGAAAGCTTATAACGAACACATTAATTTGACTGACCGCTCGTCCCAGCATGGCCAAAAGAATATTAATCATGAAAATTACGACGAGTACGGGTGCGGCCATCTTCAAACCGAGCGCGAACATGTTCTGGGAAAGACGCAGCACATCATCTCCCACTTCTCTCGGAAGGGAGGCCCCAAACGCTGGAATAGCCTCGTAGCTCGACAGAATGGTAGCGACGAGAAACATGTGCCCATTGAGAGAGAGAAAGACGAGCGACGCCAGCAAGGTAAAGTATCGACCGATTATCGGAGTTTGGTGCGCGGTAGCCGGATCGAATAGCTGGACGACACCAAACCCCATTTGGATACCGATCAATTCACCCGCAACCTCCAGCGCGCTGAAAAACAGCCGGACCGCCAGCCCAATCGCCAAACCGATCGTCATTTCGCTCACCAGTCCTGCGGCAAGAGCGAGCGGGTCATAGGGTACGACCGGAAGAGACACCATCGGAGCTAACAGCACGCCCAAGGTCAAAATAAGCGCGACCTTGACTTTCACGGGAACTGCCTGTCCGCTCAACACAGGGATGGCAGCCAGTAGCCCACCGATGCGGGAAATGAGGACCAAGAACGCCTGGAATTCAGGAAGCAAAATGTGGATCGGCTGCGTGAAAGCCATTGTTCGTTACTAGCGCACGTAGTTAGGAATATTCATGAGCAGATTCGACATATAGGTCGTCATCACGTTCAGCATCCACGGAAGAAACACGAGGAGAGCTCCGAAGAGAGCCAACACCTTAGGCACAAAGGTCAGCGTCGCTTCATTCAGCTGCGTCATGGCCTGCAGCGCGCTGATGGTCAACCCAATGAACAGACTCAGCCCGAGAATCGGAGATGCCACCAGCAACGTCGTTTCCAATGCTTGTCGACCCAATTCGGTCACCATCTCCGGCGTCATACGCTCCCCCCTCGTGATAGCTTGTCACCACAGGCTCTGCCGCCGCTTGCTCCCCCAGGGTTTCTCGCAAACGTCCTCACCCGAAGATGCGACTCACTCACTGAAAACTTCGCACCATCGATCCCACCACGAGATACCACCCATCGGCCAAAACAAAGAGGATCAACTTGAACGGAAGAGAGATCACCACAGGAGGCAACAGCATCATACCCATCGACATGAGAATGCTCGCGACGACCATATCGACGATTAGAAATGGAATGTAGATCAAGAATCCAATTTGGAATGCAATGCGCAGCTCGCTGAGAATAAACGCGGGGATGATGGCATGAGTCGGGACATCTTCGACTCGTTCGGGCTTGGGGATTCTACTCAACGTGATGAACAGTTCCAGATCCTTGTCCCGCACTTGACGCAGCATGAACCCTCGCACCGGCTCGCTCCCCTTTTTCCAGGCTTCTTCATACGAGATCTGCTCGGCCATGAGCGGTTGTACGGCGCTGTTGTATACAGTCTGACCAACCGGAGCCATGATGAACATCGTCAAGAATAACGCTAAAGACAGCAGCACTTGATTCGGTGGGACCGCCTGAGTGCCGAGAGCCTGACGCAGGAATGACAGCACGATGACAATCCTCGTGAACGAGGTGACCATAATGAAGAGGGCCGGTGCCAGAGACAGCACCGTGAGGAGGATTAAGATTTGTATCACGACGGCAGTCTGTTTGGGACCGTCTGGTCCGAAATCGAAACTTATGGACGGACCACTCGCCACCGCATCCGATAGCGGGATCAGGAGGAGCGACATTGCACAGAACCCACTCACCCACATGATAGTATTCCGCCCTTGTCGCCTATTGCCCATGAACATCCTTATCGTAACGAACCGGGACGACTGGCCAACGCTGAAGCCAGGACGAAAAGACTGAGTCCGGCAGGGATGACGTCGGCGTAGCTGTTGTCTCCGTGGTTCGCGTCAATAATTCATGCAATTGGGTCGAATCATTGAGACGCCCCAAAGGCACAAGATCAGTTGCCGTCGTCCCAACGATCAGATACTCCCCGGCGACCGACACGAGCGACACGGTCTTGCGCGGAGCGAGATATCCCGTCGCCAGCACTTGAATGAGTGGACGCCGTCCCACCACTCCCAAGCGATGTCCCATTACGCGGCGGAAGACGACCGTCGCAATCCCCATCAACACCAGCACAATGGCTAAGGCGAGGACGGTACGGAACAGGCTTTCCCACAGATCGATCACAATCGCTCCCTCTGACCGTTTAACGAAGCTGCTGCACGCGCTCCGCGGCACTCACCACATCTGTCAGTCGAATGCCGAATTTTTCATTCACGACCACGACTTCACCACGGGCAACTAGTTTGTTATTCACCATCACTTCCATCGGTTCACCCGCTAATTTGTCTAGTTCAATGACGGAGCCTTGGGCGAGTTGCAACAGATCGCGGATCGCCATCTTGGTGGACCCGACGTACACGGCTACGCTCATGGGAATGTCGAGGAGAAACTCCATATTCTTCGGAGGTCCTCCTGTTTCCGTCCCTTGAACTGACGGAAACGAAGCAGGCTGAGGAGCAGGCTTCCCCTCCGCTTGAGGATCTGTGCGCATCGCAGATTCTGATTCAGCCATAATCGCTCTCTTCGTTCTGTGAGGTTTAGGTCATCGCTTTGGTCACACGGCAGGCATGATTGCCCTTATAGATACCGGGGCTGCCCTGAAACTTGTGATAGCCTTCGATGTAGCAATCGAGTGGGTCACCTGGACGCTGGTCAAGTAAGATGACGTCTCCAGCTGTAAAGTTCATCACATCCTTCACCGTCACAGTCGCAGTGCCAAGTCGTACCGCGATGGGAAGACGGCATTCATGCAATCGTTCACGGAAGCGCTGGCTCCAGTCACTATTCTGATCAACTTGATCGGACACTAACCCGGAATAGAGTTTTTCTTTGATCGGCTCGAGCATTGAATAGGGATAGACGATGTATAGTTCCCGCGCAGTTTCCCCCAGCACAACTTGCAGCGTAACGACCACAACGATCTCGGAGGCGGTAACAACCATCGCAAACTGAGGGTTACTTTCAGACCGCAAATACTCCACTTTCACCGGCACGATGGAATGCCATCCCTTCTCAAGGTCAACAAGGGCCTGGAGCAGCAACTTCTTGACGATTCTCAATTGGACAGGTGTAAAGTCACGTCCTTCTGGCTTCACATGTGTCTGACCTTTCCCGCCACAAAAATAGTCCACGATCAAATACACCAGGAATGCGTCCATCACGAAAAGAGCGTTGCCTCGTAACGGTGGCATATGAAACACGTTTAAGGAGGACGGCATCGGTACCTTCTTCAGAAATTCGCCAAACTTGGACACCTGCGTCCCGACGACGACGAAATCGACCGCGTCGCGAAACATGTTGGTCCAGACCACAGACTGGCGGCGAATGAACCGATCGTTGATCATCTCCATGGTCGGCATTCGACCGCGAATGATCCGCTCTTGATTGAACAAATCGTATTGCGTGACGCCTTTTACGGCAGACTCGTTCTCCTTGGGAGCCGTATCGACTTCTCCCGACACCACTCCTTTCAACAGCGCATCGATTTCTTCTTGAGAGAGAATTTTTTCCATGGTGAAGGACTATTACTGCACGACGAAGTCTGTGAAGTAGGCAGAACGGACGCCGGGTTTGGGGAGGAGGCCATTGATTCGTTGAGTGATTTCATCACGCAGCTGAAATTTCCCCTGTGTGGTTCTCACGGCATTCACATCCTTGCTGCTGAGGAGAACGAGCACAGCATCTCGGACTTGAGGGACTCGTGCGGACAGGTCAGTAGACACCGCCTCATTTTCCACCTCAAGTTTGATGGTCAGTTTCAAGTAACGAACCTCCGGTGTATCCGCAAGGTTCACAATGAACGGGTCCAAATCGACCATGACTCCTGGTGCGGCGACCTTGCCCTGTTTCCCTCCGGCTCCACTATGAGACTCGGTCTTCGCTGCACCCTCACTTTTATGCTCTTCAGATGTTGCTGGCGCTTGATCCGACTCACCTAGGAATTTCACGGCCACCACTGCCCCCCCCACGCCGAAGACGAGAGCCGCAACGCAAACGATAATGAGTAGTTTGATTGGAAACGCTGGAGCGGGGACCGCTACTGAAGCTTTTTCATCTGCTGCGGCTGCATCTGCCATAACTCCTCCTCGAGTGACTCGTTGGCCAGCTCAGGGAGGTTGCAATGCATATGCCATTATTTTTGTTCGTACCATACCTGTAACGACGATAAATCTCTGCTCGCGACGCGTAGTTACAGTGGAGGCGCATCACCCGTCTGCCAATCCGCCTGCTCCTCGTCAAGCAATCCATTGACACCGTCAACAAACTGACGCCGTGGCGGCCGGAGAAGTCGGTAGTGAGAGTGTCGTGCAGCGCACCACGCGGCCGTGGCCTGAGACATATACTCATCTCAAGCCACAACCTCAATGGTTATCGTTTGAGATTGACCAGTTCATGAAGAACTTCGTCAGCAGTCGTGATCACTCTTGAATTCGCTTGAAACCCTCGCTGCGCCGCGATCATGTCGATAAAGCTTTCTCCAAGATCGACATTCGAGAGCTCAAGCGTATTAGCAAGAACTCGACCGAGGCCGGCTGATGTTGCCGCGCTGACCAGTGGTTGCCCGGACGTTCCCGATTCAGCGAAGGTGTTTTTTCCAGTTCGCACCAGACCCAACGGATCAGGAAATCGTGCCAACGCCAGCTGCGCTAAGGGCCGAACCTGCCCGTTGGAGAATCTCCCGTTAATCATCCCGTTGGTCTCCACGCTAAATGTCTGGAGCGCTCCAGCACCGAACCCGTTTTGAGATTGCTGAACCAACCCTGACGCTGCGCCGAATTGTGTCGAGAGGTCGGTGCCGGCCCCTCCATCGGTCGTCACGCTCGTGCCGAAGTTGAAGGCAATGCCCTGGTTCGGAGTGGCGCCGACAAAATCGATTTGAACCTGCCCCACGGTCCCTCCGGCGGTTCCACCGGCAGTGCCGTCATCATAACTCGTCACGACACTCTCAGTATCAAGAGCACCGGATGTCGTGAAGGTTAACGTACCTGACCCCAACCGCACGAGCCCCAACGAGGCATTAACATTCGCCGCATTATAATTGGCGGTGACAATGTCATTCGTACTTCCCACCACATTATAGGTCCAGGTGTTCGCCGCCGTTTTCGTGAAGTAGCTGGTGAGAAGATGACTGTTCCCCACAGAATCATAAACGGTGAGCGACGTGGAAAATTGAGAGGTACCGGCCGGATCTGCGAGCGAGAACGTTCCCGTCGTCGATTGTGAATTGAGGTTCGCGCCGATATCAACGGTCGTCGTCGGATTCGGCGGCGCAGTGGTTGTCGGAAGCGTAACCCCGCTGATACTGGCGGTAATCAGACCACTGGTGTTGACTTGAAATCCTTGAAGCAAGAATCCGCTTGGGTCAACGATGCGGTTTTGGGCATCCAGATGAAACTGTCCTGCCCGAGAATAGAAGGCCCCGCCGTTTGTATCACGGAGGATGAAGAATCCGTTACCGTCGATCGCCAAATCAAGCGCGTTACTCGTCGTACTCAGTGAGCCTTGACTAAAGTTCCCCTGGATTCCGTTGAGTGCAACACCCAAGCCTGTCTGAATCGCTCCACCCGCTCCTCCGAGCGAAGAACTGATGAGGTCGGCAAACACAGAGCGACTGGATTTAAACCCGACCGTACTCAGATTCGCAATATTGTTCCCTACGACGGATAATGCGTTCCCGTTCGCGTTGAGCCCGCTGACGCCCGTAAAAAGCGACGACAAAATTCCCATCGGTGCAGTCCTCCTCTTGTTTAGCGCATCTCAACGATCGCAGATGGATCAACGGCCAAATCACCCACAAGCAGCTTGGCTTGGCCCCCTTCCATGCGGACCCCGGACACAGTGAGCGATGCACGCCCTTCCACTGGCACAGCCTTCCCTTCAGCATCCACCGCAGAAATAAGATATCGATAGAGCCCTTTTGGCATCACAATTCCATCCTGGTCCTTTCCATCCCATTCGGCTGCATGCACCCCTGCGAGTTGATCACGATACTCGAAGCTCCGTACGACCTGACCTTGGTGATCCTGAATGCTGACCAGCATTTTCGTGGCATTCTTGTCCAGCGTATAGCCGAAGGTCGCAGGCCCATCTCCGAGTTGAACCAATGGCTGCCCGATCGTGACCGTCCGGCCAACCATGGGAAGCAGGGTGAACTGCAGAGACGCCGTTTGGGCATCGAGGCTCTGCTGAAGCAGCTGAGCCTGCTTGGCGCTCTGCTCAAGCTGGCTGAACTGTGCGAGTTGCGAGACGAACTCGGTGTTGTCGGTAGGATTCAATGGATCCTGGTTTTTTAGCTGCGTGATGAGCAGTTTCAGAAAATCATCTTGCCCCAACGCGCGGGGCCCCGTTCGTTCAGGAGCGGGTGCTGCACCTGCAGAGGTCAATTCTGATACATCAAGCATTTCCAGTACCCCCCTTGCCGCCTAGGCCACGACATTCAACAGGCCATATCGTACGCCGCGCGTGTGGTCCTGTTGATCTGAATTGGACTCCCGTCCCATTCCATGCGAACCCTGATTCCATGGCTGTCCATGCTCCTGAGACGAACTCTGCTGAAAAGAACGACCTCCGCTCTGGCGATCGATGTCGACACGGAACTGCCCCATGTCCAATCCGCTTGCTTGCAACGCCGCCTGAAGTCGATCTTGACTGTTGATGAAGAATTGTCCGACTTCGAGTCTATCGGAAGAGAAATGGGTATGGACAAGATCATTGGTCATCGCAATACGAATATTCACATGCCCGAGGTCCGGTTGATTCACATTCACGACGACAGATCGCATCGCCGAATTCCTGGCTGATTGAGCCATCTCCTCTGCGCGAGCACCAGACTGCACGTGAGTGACAAACGACGTCGACGCGGGAGTTCCAGGAGAGGAGGCCGTCTGGCTAGACGTTCCAGGCGCCACCGATTCCGCTACCGATCCATTCGCGATAGGATGACTAACCCTGAACGCTTGAGGGAATTCCGGTTCACCATTCTCCATCTGTCGCCCGTTATGATCGGACCATAACTCGCTCAACTGCACAGATTCATCACCGCCGGGCTTCTGTCCCTGAGAAAAAGATTGCTGCGTGCTCGCGCCAAGAGTGTCGTAACCCCCAAGAACGGGCATATACTGGGAGGCCGGAAGGGGCGCGGAATGATCAACCGGGCTTCCATCGTGTTTGAGTGTCTCGTGCCTGACTCCTAGGGTTTTTCCCTCCAATGGTATCGTCCCGACGTGGGCTTGAACAACGTGGGGAATATCCGGACCTTCCAGGGAATAAGCTGAGCGAAGAAATGCGTCTCTTGACGTAGATGAAGAATCACCATGATCGGGTGCAACTTTCCCACTCTCATTGACAACCTTCGCGGCCGCCCCCTCGGCACCCTGAACTTCTGACTCATCATTATTCGTCTGAATTTCCACCAGATTCGATTGTTGGGTTACCGGAGGATACAATGCAGCGCCCGCACTAGTCGTAAAGGATCGAACTCCGATAGCCTCAGGAGTTGTCCCGAACGATTCGGCCGACTCGGGCAAGATCAACGGATACTGTGAATCCATGTCCAGGCCCGTCGCGTCGGTAAATGGGGGAGGTTCAGTCTCGGTCTGGACTTCTGTCTGCTCCACTACCTGAGGCTCGGCTGGAATGGAAATTAGGGTGGATAACGGAGCAGTCCCTTGCTCCTGAGCACCAGACCCAACATCCTTCTTTTGGCGTGAAGATTCACGGTTGGTCTTCGCATCGTCGGTATTCTTGTCGTCATTGTTATCCCTTCTCGTTTCAGCTGCCTGAGAGGGGGAGCCATGAGGCCGCTCTAGTTGAGTAGAATCAGTGAGCCTTTTAATCTCCTTCGCACGGGAGCCATTATCGGCCTTCCTCAGCAATCGAGCACCCTCCGCCTCGCGAATAGTAGCCTTCCAGTCCTCACCACGAACCGACCGAATCATCGACGAAAAACCATTCCGACTACTGACAAACTTGGGAGGAGTTTCGTCTCGTACCGTTCGTACACTATCCTCCCTAGGAGCCCCGGAGAGAGTGGGGAATATGTCCGTTGTTACAAAGTCCACGTACGTCAGCCTCGTGATGATCCGGCTGGAGTAAATACAAGCCCTATGCCACACTATCGTCCTAAGAAAGCACTGATTATCAGGCAGTTGTGATGAGGGTCTAATAAATCAAAGGTGGAAACGGAAAACTTTACAGCGTGGTAGGCAAAAGCGACCAGAGGAAAACCAATAGTTGGTTTCTAGCCCGTTACAGTGGAGCTTCGAACGATGGCTGGGGCGAAAGCTGCTTTGACTGCTCCTCAGGTAGCGTAAATCTAAAATGCCAGTCCAGCTGCCCGACTTCCGGGGTAGAACGAAGCCATCCGTCCGCACTGAGATGCGCTTGAGACTTTGACTTCCCCTGTGGATAGAATTTGAAACGTAGATGCCTGGGTCGATCGAATTTCGTGTCACTCGCGCTTAGGTTGCCGGAAATGTCCACATGATCCTCAAGACGATCCAGCGCTCGGTTCAGCAGCGAACGAAGGAGACTCGCGGATAACGCCTGTTCAAATGGCTGATCCGGACCGACTGTGTCCGCGTGCGTTGCCCAAACTGGAGTGACCCAACACACAAGACACAGAGCCGCGATCAGGATAGGTATCATGGGATGACGCTATCGAGCAACTTCCGCTCAGTCAATATCTAACAAGCTGCGGAAAAACGCCGTTTGAATGAACCATAGGAGTTCCAGGTTGAGAACACAGGCCCAGGAAGGCCTCTGTTTCTTGAAGGCCGTGTTCGGCATTGAGCCGAGAGGTCTTCCTCTGTACCTAAAACTCCAGGACAACACAAGAGTTTTTTCGCAGCCTGCTAAGGGCGCGCGACAGCTGGAAGGACAATCACGTACATATTTGATAGGTACGAGACGTATGAGGACAATCGGTGGGCACTTCGTAGCCAAAAAGGATTCGAAACTCCGCGGGAATTAATGAATATCATAAAAGGCCGCGAGGCATTACTTTTGCTGCTACTGGCTCAACCACATACAGGGATCGCGACCGACAAGATCATAGGCAGCCTAATCATGGCGTAAGAACAAACACATGGAACATCCCCGTCTAGCCGCAGGGTCTCGTTGTAAGAACAGCGATTCAGGCACTCTTTGGTCCTGGCAGGTTCTTGCAGTCACTGCCTTCATCTGCCTTGGGCTCGCCTCAGAATGCTTGGCTTTCACTGTGAGCCCAACAGCACTGACATTTACGGTTGATTACGGCACGGTGAACCCGCCCCCTCAGACGCTGTTCGTCAACGTAGACAGTACTAGTCAGACGACGTTGACGAATTCCGACAATGCCTCCTGGCTGACGGTGTCGCCTTCAAAAACATCCGTCACGAGCACGGTCCAGCTCACCGTAGCGGTCAATATAAGCGGGCTTGCAGCCGGCACCCACAACGCAACGGTCACGATTAAGGCAAAACAAGGAGCGCCTAGGAAAGTCCCTGTGACATTGACAGTATTGCCCTCCTCCCAGCCACCACCAT